>PNJK01000013.1 GCA_013821825.1 Rhodobacter sp. | reverse complement strand
CTTAATTCGCCCCCAGTGGCTAGGTAGCTCAGCTGGTTAGAGCGCGCGACTCATAATCGCGAGGTCGAGGGTTCGAGTCCCTCCCTCGCCACCACTTCCCCGTCCAGAAATATCTTTCAGCGTCCATAAATGTTTGGAAAAGCTGGGATTTATGACGATCTAGGGCCTACTCGTGTCCACTTGCGGGTTGTCCTGACTCTTTGCAGCTACCGCTTTTGCGGGTATGCTCTGCGGGTATCACCTGTCCACCTTCAAGCTGGATACCCGCAATGCCCCTCACAGATACCGAAGTCAGAAACGCGAAACCTGGCGCCAAGCCGCGCAAAATCGCTGATGGCGACTGGCTTTTTCTTGTGGTCAGTCCGAACGGATCGAAGCTTTGGCGCATGGGCTACCGCTTCGCCGGCAAGGAAAGCGTCATGTCGCTGGGCAGCTATCCGACCGTGAGCTTAGCGGAGGCGCGCCGCAAACGCGACGACGCGAAGGCGCTGATTGCCAGCGGGCAGAACCCGAACCAGAAGAAACGGCTGGACAAGATCAAGCTGGCAACCAGTGCGGCGGATACCTTCGCCGTCGTGGCAGAGGAGATGCTTGCCGAAAAGGCTCACGCGGGCGGCAAGGAAAGCACAGGCGCAGCGCCTGCCACGCTGGCCAAGAACCGTTGGCTCTTGAGCCTAGCCTTGCCGACAATCGGCCACCGCCCGATTGCCGATCTGACCCGGCAGGAAATTCTGGACGTGCTGCGAAAGGTTGAAGCATCGGAACGCTTGCACAGTGCGCACCGACTTCGCTCCGTCATCGGAGAGGTTTTCCGCCACGCAATGGAAAACGGGGCGCGCGCCAGTGCAGATCACGCCTTTGGGCTGGGCAAGAAACTCAAGGCGCACCGGTCGGAGCACCGGGCAGCAATCACCGATGACAAGGCGTTGGGCGGCCTGCTACGGGCCATTGACGGGTTTGACGGCCAACCAACCACGCGCGCAGCGCTGCAGCTTATGGCGCTTCTCTTTCCCCGCCCCGGTGAACTGCGCTTTGCCGAGTGGAAAGAGTTCGATCTTGAGGCGGCCACATGGTCGATCCCGGCTGCCCGAACCAAGACGCGAAAGCCACATGTCGCCCCGCTGCCATTGCAAGCTGTGGCCGTTCTGGAGGGCCTGCGCCCCCTGACCGGTCGCGGCGCGCTTGTGTTCCCCGGATACGGCAAAGGCGGAAACGCAGGCGATTTCAAGCCGCGCCCGATATCCGAAAACACCATGAACGCGGCACTGCGGCGGCTGGGGTTCACCAAAGAGGAAATGACCTCGCATGGATTTCGCGCCACCGCGTCCAGCCTCTTGAACGAAAGCGGCCAGTTCAGCGCCGATGCGATCGAGCGGGCGCTGGCCCACCAAGGCGACGATGACGTAAGGCGCGCCTATAACCGGGGTGCGTTCTGGGAGGAACGGGTCCGCATGGCGCAGTGGTGGGCGGATCATCTGGATGCCTTGCGGGCAGGGCGGTTGCAGGGCGTTGCCATATTGAAAGCCGGTTGAGGAGGCCATGGTCAAGAAGCTTGATCAGATTTCCCCCGAGGAGCGCGACACCTTCATGCGTTTGTGGGTGGACAAGGCTGTCAAGGTGAAGGCCACGGCCGCCCGGTTTGGTGTGTCGGAGCGCACTGCCAGAAACTGGTCATACGAACTCGGCTTAGATCGTGGCGGCAGAGGTTTCGGCGGGGCAGCACGACGGCCCCCGATCACCGCCGCACCTTGGGCGGGGCAGGAAGCAGAGGCAGACCCGGCCAACGTCTATGACCGGGCGACGGTGAACGGGGCTGACGGTTTCTATGTCGAGCGCGCAAAGGGAGAACTTGGCGAGGCCACTGCCCGTGAAGTTGCGCGGGCTTCGCTTGATATGCTCCACAGGGATCTTTCCGACTGGACCGGATCCAGCGTCCTGACTGACGATGATAAATTCGTCACTGTCGGGCCGCCTGAAAAGGTCTCAAGCGGAAGTGTCGAGATGAAGGCTCTGACACTTCGGGTCACGCGCCGGCTGGCCCGGCATACGGGCGACGGCCCCAAAGAAAAGCCCCGATAAGGACTATCCCCGGCAGGTCGAATAAACTTGCAGCAAGGACCGCAAGCACTCCGGCCCAGCCCGCCGCGGCCAGGGTCTCGTCGTTCCGTTGCTTGCGCTGGAGGTCGGACAACAGGGCGTCGGCATAGTCCTTGTTCAGGACACCCATGAACTCGTCCTCGTAGCCCCGCAGGTTGTTGTCGTCGATGTATTTCACGATGTCGAAGTCGTCGCCCTTGTCCACGTTCGACATCACGTCGGCCTGCTTCGAGAACAGAGACCCGATCATGTTTTCGTTCTGGAACGCCGCGCCGATCACTGACCGTTCGGCCACGGCGGCGGCACGGGCGCGCTCGGCGGCGAACTCCTCCTCGGTGGTGGCGACGGAACGCGCAGCCGGGTTGAAGCCCAGCGACCTGTTCGCCGGATTGGCCGCTTCCAGTTCGTCGAAAGAGTGAAGCGCCGAAGTATGCTTTGGCGAGGCAGTAGTCGGCTTCGCAGTATTCTCAATAGGAGGATGTTCTCTGGCGAACCTCAGGTTTTTCACTTCTTCCACCATCGCCAAGTGGTCAACAAAAACCCACAAGAAAAGTGCCGTCAAAAGAACTAGTGCCAGCCACTGTGTCGCAACGGCTCGGCCGAAACGCTGCAATCCTTTGACGGGAACCTTGGCGCCAAGCAGCGCTTGCCCCGCCTTCTTAGGGATGTTCACTGCCGCAGAGAGCACGTCCTTGACGCTTGGGTCCTCGGTCATCAAAGAAGCCCTTCACTGATGATTAGGTTTCACCAGAGTAGCGAACGCGCAAAGGCCAACAAGTGTGGAAATCTCCCTGTATGGATTAGTACCTTTTCAGCGGGGCGCGGGTGGCTTGAACCCCGCCTGTTCCGCGTGAAAAGCAGCCATGCTCAGGGCATCTGGGCTCATCTTGGCTACCTCTATCGTCTCGCTCAGGAGCGGCTTACCAGCTGCGAGGTGATCGAGATAGGACACGGCCAGGTTCAGGCGCTCCGGCCCGCCGGGCAAGCTCTTGAAGAAATTCCGGACCCCGACCAGGTGAGCGTCAATCGCGGCGTCTCCGCCCTCGATCGCCCGGGTAATGGCGGCATCGTTGCGGATCGACTGCAGCGTGCCTTGCACGATCTGCGGATCGAACCCGGCAGCGCTGGCCGCCTCGCCGAAAGCCACGCGCTCCTCGATCGTGCCGAACAGTTCCGGCGACAACCGCGTGTAGCTGTCCGGGGCATGGACGCCGGGCTGCACATTCGGCGGGGGCTGCAGCGCCTTGGCGATTTCGTCGCCCCGGATGGCATCGGGTGACTTGCCGAGCGCTACGGAACCGTCGCCCCCGGCCGCAACCTCAGCATCGAAGGCCGTGATCAGCGCCATGCGGTCCTTGTATTGATGGTTGGTCATCGTGGCCTGACGGGCTGTCAGTTCCGCGATGTTTGCGGCCAGAGAAGGCGTGACGGCAGGGGCCGGAGCGGCGGGGGTGGCTGGGGCAGAAATCGGGGTGTCATTCATCGTCGGATCCTCGCGTGATGACCAGTTCAAGATTCGGGGTTCGTCGCAGCGACAGGCGCCCGGTGTCGGGCTTGGTCAGTGCGACGGCCACGTCGCGCGGCAAGGCCAGGTCCAGCGGCCATAGCGCCCCGTGGCCGGGCTCGCGCAACAGGACACGCAGGCCCCGACCGACAGGCGGAACGCAGGCGATGGCCATTTCATCCTCCGCCACATGCACCGCACCGCGCTTGCTGGCGCGCGCCGCGCCGGGGGCGTGCAGCGACAGGGCTTCGCCGGGCGCAAGCATAAGGTCCACAACGGAACCCGGCCGCGCCGTCTCCGCCCGGTAGAGCAGTTCCTCGACCGACAAGCGGGCGGCCAGCATCAGGTCGCCCCGAGCAGCCACAGTCGCTGCGAGCGCGGCACAGTGCGGGTGATCGTCTCACCGGGTGCGATGATCTCACCCTGGCCCGCGTCGAAAGGCGGTTGCTCGCCTTCGGCGAAGATGATCCGCGCCGGGCTGCCGGTGGCCGTGAGCGTCACAGTAAGCGCAATGCCGGTGCTCCAGAGCCAAAGCCGCTCGCCTGCGCGCAGCATGTGGCGGGCTGAGGCTTCCCCTGCCTTGACGCTTGAGACTGGGGGCTCCCCCTCTGCCTGGCGTCCGGGCCGGGGCGCACCTGTGGGCGGTGGCGCTTCGGCCGGTGCGATCAGAAACCACACGTCGCCCTGAGACGCGATGATCTTGGCCTCGCACCACGCGGGCACGTCGGCAAGGCGCGGGCGCACTTCAAGCGCCCTCTCCGGCCAGGTGAGGTCCGGCAAGCCAGTGACTTCCAGCCAGCCGCCGGTTTCGTTGACGCTCAGACTGAGGCTGTCGTCGGGGTGGCCGGCGAGGTGCAGACCGGAAAGGATGATATCGGCCATGTTTCTCTCCTCAGGTTAGGCGCGTCCAGACGCGCGAGCCGGTAGGGATATGCTGCCGCCGGGCTGCGCCGTTCTGTACGATCTCGCCATTGTGCGGCGGCGGGGTTGCTATGGTATTCGGCGGCATGACGGCGAAACGTATTGCACCGGCATTGGCGGAGATGTCGAGCATCGCACCGCCCGGCGGGATAGTGCCCAGACCCGTGACTTCGGCCCACGTCCCTGTTTCGGTCGGGTTCTGGGTTCCCAGAACTGTCCCCGCCGCGCTGGCCGGGCCGTGGACCTGCAATAACCGTATCTGGCTCATTGCTTCTGCTCCTCAATCCCGATCGACCGGCGCGGGCTGGAGCCCGGCCGCTTCCTCGATCAGCGGTTTCGTGAAGTGCTCCACAGCGGCAATCAGAGTGGCCGCAATCGGGTTCGGGAAGGCCGCGCGGGGCACGATCCCCCCGGCGGCAAGCTGGTTCTTCGCCGCAGTGGCCAGCAGGGCTTGCGTGAGCCCGTTGCCGCCCCCGAACAGCCCGTCGTGAAAACGCGAGGGCGCGAGGCCATGCAACACCGCCAGCTTTTCGCCAAGGGCGCGGTGGGCCGCAACAAAAGCTGTCAAGGCAGCGTCCGCTTCGCCGGCCAGAGCAAGCATGTCCTGTGCGGTCTGGGCGGCAGCCTTGACTTGAGCGGCGGCCTTGTTCAGCGCGCTGGCCTCGGCGTTGGCCTCGGCCTGGGCGGTGAGACGGGCGAGGGCAGACCGCACCCCGTCCAGTTCCGCCTCGATCCGAATGACTGCCCCGATAGCCGCGTCGGACGCGGCGCGGGCAGCTTCTGAGCCGTCTACTGCCTTGCGCGCGATTGCACGATCCCGAGCGGCCACGGCTTCTGCGTGCTGCCCCTCAAGCCGAACGATCTGGCTGCGCAGCGCGACACGCTCGTTCGCCCGCGCCTCATAGGCAGCGGGTTGAGACAAGGCGGGGGCCTCAGGCTCCGGAGGCAGATCGACTGGCACAGTCCGCGTCGTGCTGACCGGTGCGGCGACGGCAACGCGCGTCGTGGTAGTGACATGTGCGGCCATGGTCGGGCTTCCTCCTGGCGGGCTTCCTGCGTGCCGTGATCCAGCCTGTGTCTGCAGGGTGTGGTGGCGAGTGCGGGAACCCCAATATGTCAGTAAGGCTGACGTATTTTAGCTGAGTTCGCAAGAAAAGATTTGCTGATTTGCAAACAGTGCTAAGAGCAAATTCCCCCAATGCCACACTTGATCGACCGGAACTCGCGGCGCGCGCGAGGAAGGACAACAAAACTGACCTATTTTCAGACGCGATGTCGGATCGCCTTCCCGGTAACCCGGCTGCAACCCGGTCCAACGATGATGCGGCCACGGGCTTCCTGAAAGGGTGCAACAATTGTTTGCCGCCTCGATTTCAGCCCCGCAACAAATGTTTCAACCCGACCGAGTAGCACCTGTAGCACCTTTTCCCACGCACTTTGGCAGCACCAAAACAGGTAGAACCTGTAGAACCAACCTATATCCGAATAGCTCTTTTTTATCAGTGGGTTAACCGTTACTACTGAGTGCGTGAGAAAAAGGTGCTACAGGTGCTACCAAGATCATTTTCAGCCTTGGAGAAACAAGGGAAATCCGACAGAGGTGCTACGCGAGGTTCTACTGCACCCCTGGCCGCTCAGGCCTCGGGTGCAAGGTATCGCGCACTGCCCCTGAGGGGCCCCACCGTAAACTGGCCGTCACGCCGCCACCCGGCCCTTGTGAGGATACCGCCGACCCGCATTGACAGCGCCTTGGTCCGTTCGGGAAGCGAGAGCCCGAGCCGCTCCATAATCTGGCCAGTGCTGACCGCGCCCTCTAGGTTCTCGAAGTCGTCCGCGATCTCCCTGGCGTATCGAAGCACCTTGGCGTCCCACGGGTCCTCTGCGTGTCGTTCGCATACTCGGGCCGCGGCCTGTCGCTCTGCCTCTTCCGAGAGCCACCACGGCTCCCCGGCTCGGTAGCGGGAGACTGCCTCGGCCCACAGCTGATCCCGGTCCCGGCGGATCGCGGCCTGATCGATCTGACCAACAGGCACTGGCCAGAACCGCCGCCCCCCGGTATCGTCTGCCAGCCAGTCCGACCGGTTGGTGGTCCCGGCAAAGACGCACCGTCGGGGTTCTGTCACCTCGCCCCGACCGTAGGGTGGTCTGAACCGTTCTGTCGTGCGGCTCAGGAATGCCTTCACCGCCTCGGTGTCCGTCCGGCGCATGGCTGACAGTTCCGGCAGTTCGATGATCCATTTGCCCCTCAGGCCGAGGGCTGCGTCTTTCGAGTGAAGGTCGGGCAGGCCGTCATGAAACCAGTCCTCCCCGGCCAGGGCTGCGAGGGCAGACGACTTGCCGCCGCCCTGCGGCCCCTCCAGCACCAGCGCGCAGTCTGCCTTGCAGCCGGGCTCCAGCGCCCGAGCCACCGCCGATATCAGCCATGCCTGCCCCATGGCAGCAGTCAGGGGCGACGGGTCCGCGCCCAGACAGGTCGTGAGCCACCCACCGATGCGGGGCGTGCCGTCCCAGACCAGTCCCTCCAGGTAGTGCCGCACCGGGGAGATGATGCTCGTCCAGGCCACCTGCACGATAGCGTCCCACATTGTCGTCTTGGTCGCATCAGGGAAGCCGTTCCGGTTGAACCAACAGACCGCATCTGCCACGTCGCAGTCGCGGAACGGGCGCGGCTTGAACCGCGGCCGGGGGACCGGCGTTCCCGGCACTGGCCGCATCAGCATCACAAGCCCGTTGAACTCGTCATAGGCCCAGACGTTCTCCCAGGCGCCATGCCGCTCCAGAGCCTGCCGCGCGTTTTCTGCGCACCAGATCGGCCTGCCGCGCGGCCCAAGCACAAACTGCGGCGGGATGTGTTCAGGCAGGGGCACCACGTCTCCAAAAGCCGCCGCTGCAGCCCTGATCCCCTCGGAGCCCGGGGCGTTCTGTCCGTAGCTTTCGCTGTTAGCTGCGAACCGCTCAAGATCCTCATGCTCCCACGGCGGCTCGCACCTCGGGTTCCAGTGTTCAGCCATCAGCTCCACGCTGAGCCCGGGCGACAAACCCATGCCCCGCAATTTGGCAGCAACCTTGTAGCCCGTGTTGTTGCCGCCCTGTCTGTCGATCGACACCGGTGCCACCGTCAGCAGCCATCGGGTGGCGCTCTCGATTTCCTCAGGGTCGTCAAGGTCGAAACCCTCCGGCACAGCACTGGCCGCGAGGGGCTGCGTTACCGCCACTGCCGGGACGACCAGCGCAAGCTCTGCTTCGCGCGCGGCGAGCCGCTCCTCGAAGTCGGCAAAGGTCAGAGCGGTCTGCGGGGCCGTGTCGCAAAGCTGCACCCGCACGGGCTGGCCTTTCTGGTGCCAGAACCCCGGCAGGCGCATGACGCGGGGCAGATCGTGCACCGACTTGTCACTGCCGAACGCTGCAATGAGCTGTTTCTGTATCCGCGTGAACGCATCCAGCGGGCAGTCGCTCACCAGCCAGTAGGCGTGCCACCGGCCCGGGGAGGTCTCGACCAGGATATGCGGCTCCAGCCAGGCCCGCACGGGTTCCAGCGGCGCGCCGTCCAGATCGACGAAGAACGCCCGCACCCGGGTCACGTTGGCGCGGCTCCGCCCTGCGAGGTCGGTCTCATTAACAGTCACAAAGACACCGGCGCCTTTGGCCTGCAGACCGGCCAGAGTCTTGGCGTGCCCCGCAAGGCTACCGTGCAGCACGCGGGCCAGTTCCCTGCGCGGGGGCTTGCTGTCGTCGAACGTCTGGAAGGTCCCGCCGGGGGACATGGCATCCAGCGCCCGCAGGAACCGCCCGGCCATGGCCAGATCAGGCTCAGGCGGCCCGCCAGAAGGCTCACCACCGTCGCGCGGAGGTTCGGTCGGGGGAAGTTCAGGCGGGCCACAGGGGCCGCTGTCAGGCGCGCCAGGTGCCTCCGCAGATGGTGGCGCGTCCGGGGCCGGGAGCAGAGGATCGGCAGGGCGCTCCGGGTCCGGATCGGGCTCCGCGTGCGTCGGCGTGACGTAGATCGGCCCAAGGAGTGGATCGTCGATCACGATCTGACGACTGGGGTTGCCGCCCGGACCCACGGTTTCGAAAGTCGGCGGAAAACTGTGGACGACTTCCCCCCGCCCCGCCTGGGCCAGCGTTGGGGGGTGCCAGGGGGTCTGATCTGCAAAGCCTGACTGCGAATTCTGGCCAGCGATTTCGCCCTGATCCTCCCAATCCGTGACGGGAAGCGTCGCAGCGTTGGCCGCTGGCAGGCCGGTCATGTCGCCAAGCCAGTCAACATCGGTCGGATGGGCAGATAGGTCAGTCTTATTGATCTTTTGCGGATCGTGGTCCATGCTTGTCTCCTCGGTTGCAGTGCTGGTCACGCTGCGGTTTCAGTCATCATCAGAAGTCTTGGGCGGCGCGGCTTCACGGTCGCGCCGTTCAGCATTGATCGGGCTGCCCCTCGACACAGGTTCCGCCTACGCGCCGCCAACCCGTGGCCAACAGCACCTCGTCGGGCGGTGCCGGTGTTCCATCATCGGCGCGCATGAATGCGGTTTCGCTGGGGGCGTCCCAAAGACTGGCGCGTGCTGTCCAGCACTGGACGTCAGCCCGGATATCGACCACGAGCATCGCGCGGTTTGTGGCCACCCAGGCGCGGGCCGCTTCCGGGCTCACGGCGAGCAAACGGCTGAGCCTGCACATTTCTTCGAAGCGGATGTTTTCGAACCGGCGGCGCGGCCAAGGCCGCTGGCCGTCAGCCTCGAAGCGCCGTTGGCCACGAACCGCTTGCATTCGCGGCGTGATACCCGGCCCGATATCCCCAAGGCGCGGGAGTTCGGTGGCGTCAAAGACGGCCCGCAACGCTTTCAGCCAAGGCTCAGCCATTGGCGCTCGCAGTGCGCTCACAGCCCCGCCCCCGCATGGGTGGCACAGAAATGACGGTCGCCCTCGGCAGTTCCGAGAGATACCGGTCAATCTCGGATTGGCGGATGACGGTGTTCTTGCCGTGCTTGACGGCCTCCAACTCGCCCCGGCCGATCATCAGGTAGAGACCGGCGCGCGATCTTTTCAGGATCACTCCGGCCTCCTTTAGGGTATAAAAATGGTCTAACATCGCTGCCTCCAGGTTCTCGCCCCTAGCGGGACATGTCCTTAGGCTGGCAGGACTGGGCGCTGGTAAACAGGAACTAAGACGGCAAAGTTTTCGCTCCCTGAGCCCTGGCCGATCTGGTGCGACCAAGCCCGCCAGCGGCCACGCTCTGCGGGTATTCTTGCGGGTATGAAGGTTTCACCCTTCTGACTTAATGAAATTTTTTCAAATTATTAGAAGAAAAGTGGGAAGGCCTCCCTCGCCACCATTTCTCCCTCCAAGAGCAGCCCGCGGCACCCGAAGATCCCGGGTCAATGCGGGTATTCTGAAATCCGGGCGTGGACTGGCGTTGTGCAGTTCAGGTGTGCCAGACAGGGGTGAGTCATGGCCGCAGAACGCAGCATGGAGGGCCTTGACCGAGGCGAGGGTCACAGTCCCTAGTCCGGGCGCAGCGCGATTCTGCCGATGCCAAACCCGAAGTGCGACCTCAGGTGTCTGTGCTTTTTCCGTTGGTTCCGGTCCAGCCGGAATTCCAGCACAGATGCCTGATCGGCCCTCAGCTGGATCACTGCCCGATAGCACGCGGTCCAGCCCCAGAGGCTGGGGCGCAGACCCGTTGGCACGGCCGTGATCGGGACGCCGTTGCACAGAAGCCCAAGCGGACCAAAGGCTTTGCGATCAGGATGCACCGCCCGGATCGTTACGGCCACCGGGGTGGTCGCGGTGAATGGCAGCAGGAAACGTGGTCGCGGGTTCCTTCCGTTCAGCCGGATTCCGAACCTGGGACTGATCTGCCAGTCAAGCCAGCAGTTTTCGGGAACTTGCCGGATAACGGCACCCGCTGCGGGCAGATGCAGGGCCTTGCCCGAAAGCCCGCGGCGTTCCGAAGCGATTCTGGCAAGCTCACCCGGTTCCAGATCGTCATAGCCGGACCGCGCCTCCAGCATGAATTTTCCCATCTGCCGGGATGTCTCGACGATGTTCGCCATGCGCAGTGAGTGGTCGGGGGCGGCGAAGTCGGCCAGCATCTCTTCCTGCTCGTCCGAGCTTTGCTGCAGATAGGCGAGGTAGCGCAAGACGGAGGTGAACTTGTGCACCGTCACCACTCCGGTCGACACGAAACGCAGGTTTGCGGCCGCGGCGCGCAACAGGAATTCTGCGTCCACAGGGGGCCGTAGGTCCTTTGGCATTCCCCAGGGGCCGATCTGATCGACAATGGTCTTGCGGTGGGCAAACGAACTTGGGGGGAAGAAGTAGCGGTGCTTGTCGCTGTCTTCACCGAAAAGGCCCATGACCGCCGAGCCTTTCAGCCCGTTCGGCAAATGCGCGATCAGGCCGGAGACGACGAAATCCGGCGCCTCGGGCGATGCGAAGGCGCGGGCGACTTCTGCAAGGTGGTTTGGGTCCCAGACATCATCATGTCCGAGATACGCGATGATGCTGCCCCGCGACGCCGCGATCCCGGCGTTGTTCGGCGCTGACTGGCTGCCACAGCGGCTGGTCAGGTTGAACCATTTGACCCGAGGATCTTTCACCTCGGCCAGGACGGCTTCGGTTTCATCCACGCAGGCATCGCCGACGACGATCAGCTCGAAGTCCTTGAAACTCTGCTGCAGGACCGACGTGACCGAAGGCAGGATATGCCGCCCCCGACCCCAGGTCGCCATGATGACGGTGAAGAGGGGTGCCGATCCTGTCATTCGAAGCGGTAGGAAATTCCGGGATGATCAATGGGCAACCGCGACTTGTCCGGATAGCCGGGATCATAGGCACGCGTCGGCATGTTGACGAAGTACGCTTCCTCGTCGCCCAGGTTCTGCACGCCGTGCACGACGAGGGGAGGGATGCTCAGCATGACCTTGTTCGCTGCGCCGAGATCGAGGACGTTCAGGCCTTTGTAGGTCGGGCTTTCCGGACGAAGATCATAAAGGACGATCCGCAAGGTTCCGCTGGTATAGGCCAGCCGGTCCCATTGCCGCTTGTGATAGACCCAGGCCCGCACCGATCTTGCAGTTGCCCGGACCAGATAGACATGCGGCGTCCGGTACTGGGTGCCAAAGCGGTCCGACATCAAGACCGTCAGATCGCCGCGCCCGTCTGCCTTGGCGGAAAGCCTGCGCATTTCGACGCCGTCGATCTGGTTATCGATCCTGACCTCGGCAAAGTCATCAGGATCAGGCGTCCAGGGGGCATCGTCCTTGAAATCCGCCAAAGTGATCATCTGCAATTCCTCAAGTTATCTGCCGCGCGTTCCCATAGGGCGCAATCAGGCCCGCAGTTCAAGTGTCTTTCGCCCCGGGACGTGCCGGCAGCTGCGGAAACGCCAGAAGCCATCACGAAGATCATGCCGTGAACCTGCGCCATACCGAACCGGCAGCCGTGTCATTCCGGGGTACGGGCAGACCTGTCGCGGTGCTTTTGCCTGGTTTTGGTCGGGATAGCGGTCAGGGGCATGACGGCAAGGATTAGGGGCGCCATCGGCGACCAGTCAGGGCAAGCTTGAGGTTGGCGTTTCTGTCGTCGGCGAAGGCGTGCAGTTTCCAGCATCCGCCGCCATCAGCGCGTGCCGGTGCTTTCGCCCGTGCTTTCGGACGGGATCAGTTTCCAATCGATGCGGATCCTGATCGGGCCCTCTTGTTCCGGGGCCTCAGGTTCCGGGGCGGTCGGGTCAAGGAGGCGCAGGATCAGGTTGGCGGTCCGCAGGCCGATTTCGCTGGGCATAGGGTCGATGGTCGTCAGCCTGGGGTGGGAAATGGCGGCGATTTCATAGGCCCCGAACCCGGCAATCGCCAGATCTCGGGGGACGTCGATGCCGCGGCGCTGGCATTCGGTCAGCGCGCCGAAAGCGATGGGGTCGGACGCGCAGACTACCGCGCGGGTGTCCGGAAACCGGTCCAGCATCAGCGCAAGGGCGGCGGCCCCCTCTTTCATCGAGGCCGGGGCAGGGCCGGTTGGCACAAGCCTGTCGGCGGCCAGCCCGTGCCGCGCCATTGCGGCGACAAAGCCGGCCCGCCGTTCCATCCCGCGGAAATCGTCGCCTTGTTCGCCACCGAGGAAACTGATCCTGGCATAGCCTCGGTCGACCAGATGATCGACCACGCCCTGAATGGCCTCGGCATTGGAAAAGCCCACGACATGCTGGACCGGGTCCTGCGGCCAGTCCCAGGTTTCGATGACCGGGATCCCCGCCTTGGCCAGCAGTTTGCGGGCGTCGGGGGTATGCTGCCCGCCAGTGACGACGATGGCCTCGGGCTTGCGGCGCAGCATCTGGTCGATCAGGGCCTCTTCCCTTGCAAGGCTGTAGCCGGTGTAGCCCAGCAGTACCTGCATCCCCCCCAAGGCAAGCTGTGTCGAGAGCACGTCGACCGTTTCGGCGAAATTGGCGTTGTTGATCGAGGGCAGGATGACCGACACGAAATCGGTCCTCTGGTTGCGAAAATTGGCGGCGGTGCTGTCGAAGACATAGCCAAGCTGCTCGGCCAGCCGCAGGATGCGTTCCCGTGTGTCAGCCCCGATCGACTTGTCGGCCTTGAAGGCGCGGCTGACGGTCATGACCGACACATCCGCTGCCTTGGCGAGGTCCTTCATCGTGACAGAGGTGCGTGCCATTCCGGGAACCTTTTTCGGGCGTTGCTGTTGCAGGCTCCAACCTGCCTCATCCAAGGTTAACGTTAACGTATTTGGAGTTTTCGCATCTTCCCGCAGGCCTGTCCATCACCGCAGATGCCGATAGCAGGGGTCCGGGCGGCGCTTCAGGCCTTGCTGTCGTTGGGCGATGTGACGTGGTGGTGGCTCCGCCCGAGGAAAGACCCGGCAACGATCTCGTCTGTGGTGTCGCGTGACTTGCCGCGGGCATCGCCGGCCAGCGCACCGGCCATGGCCTGCCGGTCGGAATGCGAGATGGCGAGGATCAGCGGGAACTCCGGCGCGCCCTCGTCCCGTTCTTCGCCGAACACCACCCGGACTTCGGACTTGCCGGGAAAACGCCGCCAGACGGCATGGGCGTCGGTCACGTCTTGCGCGGTGCCGCCCTTGCCGCCAGCGCCATGGTCGCTCCCGCGCCGATCAAGGCGATCTTCAAGCTCATGGCTGCATTCCCTTCAGGGCAATGACGGCGTTTGCGACGATCTGGTCCGGGGTTGACCGGATGTCTGCCGTGAGGTGGGTTTCATCGGGTTGCGGGTCTTCCAGGATGGCCAACTGGCTGTCGAGCAGCGACGCCGGCATGAAGTGTCCGGGCCGGTTCGACACCCGGTCAAGAAGCACCTCGCGGTCGCCCTTGAGGTGAAGAAACACCACCTCCGCCCCGGCGGCGGCGCGGATCTGGTCGCGGTAGATCCGTTTCAGCGCCGAACAGGCGACTACGGTGTTGTCTGCGATCAATGCCGCGCCCACGCGGGCCAGCCACGGTGTGCGGTCGGCATCGTTCAAGGCTTCGCCCCGGGCCATCTTGGCGATGTTGGCGTCCGGATGCAGGTGGTCGCCGTCGATGAACCGTGCGCCAAGCCTGGCCGCGACCGCCGCGCCGATGCTGCTTTTGCCGCAGCCCGAGACCCCCATGACCACGACCCGCGTCATAGTGACGCCGTAGTCCCGCCATCGACATGGATGGTCGCGCGGAGGCCGGCATGGTCGGTCGCGTCGAAAGGAAGGACGTGAACGGTTGTCCCGGATTGCCGCAGGGCCGTGGCTGCGGTTGCCAGCTTGTCTGTGTCGCGTCCGTTCAGGACGACCTCGGCCCCAGCGGCGACCAGGCCCTTGGCGCGGGCGAAGCCGATCCCCAGGGACGACCCGGCTACCAGGGCGCGTTTCTGACCGAGGTCGAACAGTTTCAGGCTCATGGCATTCCTTTTGGGAGTAGACAGGCGATCCGTTGCTCGTTTATGTTACCGATAACATAGACTGTCAACCACCCGTCTCATCCAGGAACCCGCAAAGGTCGGCCCTGAGGTCCGCGCCATCGCCGTGCGGGGGGGGGAACAGGGCGCCAATGCGCAGATCATCGCGGCCTGCCCGAAGCTTGCGGTGATTTCGGACTACGGGGTCGGCTATAACTCTGCGCATCCAGGACCACCGGGTCGAAACCCCGGGCCCCGGTGAGGTGCATTATTTCAATCACGGCGGGTTCGGCGCCATCCGGCTGCGCGAACCGATGGTGCTTGGGCATGAGGTGCCGGGCCATGTGACCGGACGCGGGGCAGGTGTCATCGGGCTGAAGGCCGGCCAACTCGTCGCGGTGCCGCCATCGCGGCTCTGCGGGGCTTGCCGGTATTGCCGCGAGGCTGCGAATAACCATTGCCTGAACATGCGTTTTTTCGGGTCGGCCAAACCTTTCCCGCATGTTCAGGGCGCGTTCCGCGAGGTTCTGGTGGCCCACGCCGCGCAATGCGCCCCTGCCGCCGGGTTCAGCGCGGGCGAAGCGGCGATGGCCAAACCGCTGGCTGTCTGCCTGCAAGCTGCGCGCCGGGCCGCCCCTTTCAGGCATCGGCGCCGATGGCGGTCAGGGCCGCCTTGGCGACCTCGACATCCTGGTCACCGCTGCCCGACCCGACGCCGATCCCGCCCAGCAACGCGCCCTTGACCCGGATGGGCAGGCCGCCGGCCAAACCCGTCACTGCGCCACCCGTGGCCAGACCAAGCCCCTGGCGGACCGCCTCGGGGATCGCAGCCGAGGGGGCACCGGTCGATGCGGCGGTCCGGGCCTTGGCAAGCGCGCTTTTGCGGCTGAGGAACCGGGCGCCGGTCATCCGGATTTCTCCCAGAAGCTCGCCGCTGGCATCGACGATGACAATGCATTGCGGCTGGCCCATCGCCTCGGCCTGGGCGATGGCTGCTTGCAGCATTGCCATGGTGCCGCCGTGGGTTAAGGTCATGGTGGACTGAAATGGTGTCATGGGAGGCCTCCTGGTTTGACAGTTTGGAATGTTACCGATAACTAACTCTCAGATTGAGACGGGAAAGCACCATGTCACAGTTCGAGATCATTGACCCGGCATTTGGCCGTTATGTCCTGGGAAACGCGCCGGTCAAGCAGATTGCGACAGGATTCGACTCGGTCGAAGGGCCGGTCTGGTTCGGGGACGCGGGGTGCCTCTTGTTCTCGGACATCCCCAGCGACAGGATATTGCGCTGGACGCCGGGGCAGGGGGTGTCGGTCTACCGCACGCCGTCGAACTATGCCAACGGCCACACCCGCGACCGGCAGGGCAGGCTGATTTCTTGCGAACATGGGCTGCGGCGGGTGACGCGCACCGAACATGACGGGTCGATCACGGTGATCGCCGATGCCTTCGGCGGCAAGCGCCTGAATTCGCCCAATGATGTGGCGGTGAAATCGGACGGGACGATCTGGTTTACAGATCCGCATTACGGGATCGCTAACAATTACGAAGGCTTCGCGGCGGATGAGGAAAACCCTTGCGTGGTCTACCGCCTTGACCCCCGGGCGGGCTCGCTTGCGGTGGTGGCCGACGAGATGAACTGCCCGAACGGCCTGGCGTTTTCGCCGGACGAAAGCCTGCTTTACGTGGCGGATACCGGGCGGATGCACTCCGACGACCCGCAGCTTATCAAGGTCTTCAACTGTGCAACCGATGGAAAGCTGACGGGCGGGCGGCATTTTCACACCATCGCCCCGGGCTGTGCCGACGGCATTCGCGTCGACAGCGATGGCAACCTGTGGTCGTCTGCCGCCGATGGCGTGCACTGCATCGCGCCCGATGGTCACCTGATGGGCAAGATCCTTGTGCCCGAACCGGTGTCGAACCTCTGTTTCGGGGGCCGGGCAAGACATGAGCTTTACTTTACGGCGACGACCAGCGTCTACCGTGTGACCCTGAACCGGAACGGAGTCCAGTTTCCATGAGCAAAAGCGAAATCGGCCTGATCGGCCTTGGCACGATGGGCTCGGCGCTGGCGCTGAACATCGCCGAAAAGGGCTTTGACATCGCGGTGTTCAACCGGACAACCTCGGTCACGCGGGAGTTCGTGGCCGAGGCGGGCGACCTTGGGCCGCGCATCACGCCCACGGAAACGCTGGTGGATTTCGTGGCGGCCATTGCCGAGCCGCGGGCGATCATCCTGATGGTGCCGGCAGGGCAGCCCGTCGACGACCAGATCGCGGCGCTGCAACCTCTGATCGGCCCGCAAGACCTGATCATCGACGCAGGAAACGCCAATTTCCACGACACCAACCGCCGGATGCGCAGCTTGCCGACACCTTTCCTTGGCATCGGGGTTTCAGGCGGTGAGGAGGGCGCACGCCACGGCCCAGCGATCATGGGCGGCGGCCCGCGTCCGCATTGGGACCGCGTGGCGCATATCCTGACGGCGATTGCGGCGAAGTTCCGGGATACGCCTTGCGCCGATTGGATGGGCGAGGAAGGTGCCGGGCATTTCGTCAAGGCGGTCCATAACGGCATCGAATACGCCGACATGCAGTTGATCGCGGAAACCTACGGGCTGATGCGCGACGGTCTTGGCATGGCCGCCAAGCAGATCGGCGAGGTCTTCTCGCAATGGAATGCCGGTCCGCTGCAGTCATATCTGGTCGAGATTTCGGGCAAGGTTGCCGCGGTGATCGACGATGCCACCAACGCTCCGCTGCTGGATGTGATTGTCGATGCTGCGGGCCAAAAGGGCACCGGGCGCTGGACCGTGATCGAGGCGCAGCATCTGGCCGCAGCCATCCCGGTGATCGAGGCGGCCGTGGTCGCGCGCAACATCTCGTCCCGGATCGAGGAGCGGGCGGCGCTTCAGGCGGTGTTCGGCGCCGGGCCGACCGCGATCGCGCCGGATGATCTGTCATCAGAGGTGATGGAGCAGGCGATGATCTGCGGCAAGATCCTGTGCTACGATCAGGGTTTCCGGATGATGAAGGCCGCCTCTGGCGAGTTCGGCTGGAACCTGCAGGCCCCCGCCATCGCCCGCGTCTGGCGCGAAGGGTGCATCATCCGCTCGGCCATGCTGGACGACATGGCCAGCGCCTTTACCGAAGACCCGGACCGCAGCCTGATGGCCGCGCCGTTCTTTGCCAGGCAGATCGCCGCGACGCATGCCGCGCTGCGCAAGGTGGTGTCCGTGGCCGCGCTGCACGGCATCGCGGTTCCGGCCCATGCGGCGGCCTTGGCCTATTTCGACGCGATGCGCACCGCACGCGGCACCGCCAACATGATCCAGGGTCAGCGGGACTTCTTTGGGCTGCACGGCTTTGCTCGCCTTGACGATGGCACCAGCGGCAATCACGGGCCATGGGCCCGCGACTAGGCGTCGTGCTCAGTAACGGGATTCCGGATTTGAGGTTGCCGTGGCCGAAGACGACGCCGTAGGTCACCGCCGCGGCACTGGTGACCAAGGAAGGCCTCGGCGCGATGGGCGACGGCAACGCCTTCGACCCGGACCCGCCTTACCCCTGCGGCCTATTCGGCTATCTGGGGCAAGCAAGCCCGACTGAACCATGCCACCGGACGCGTGTCTGGGGGTAGCCTCTGCGACGCGGCGCGTTCACTGATGTCTTGCGAAGCTCCGGACATCCGGTTCCTCTGTGCAACAGGGTTGTGCGGCGCGGGGGCATGTGGTCAGGTTGCCTCCAAGTAAGGAAAACGTGGGGGATGTGACGATGAGAAACCTGATCCTTGGCATTCTGGTGGCCGCGATCGCAATTCTGGGCTTCTTTGCCTATCAAAGCAGCCAGAGGGGCAATGCATTGCAGACCCAACTGACCGCGAAAGACGGGGCAATGGCGGCGCTGGAGGCGGAAAAGGCCACGCTGGCCGAACGGGTCACGGCATTGCAGGGCCAGACCGACGCGGCAGCTCAGGCGGCAGCCGACGCGACCGCAGCGCTTGAGGGTGAGGCTGGCGCGCTGAGCGAGAAGATCGCAGCACTGGAGGCCGAGAAGGCCGGGTTCACCGATCAGGTGGCAGCGCTTGAGGGTGAAAAGGCCGCTATGGCCGATGCCCTCGCCGCGCTTGAGGCGGAAAAGGCCACCCTGACCGAACAGGTGGCAGCCCTTCAGGCCCAAATCGACGAGATGGCCGCCGCCGCATCAGCAGTACCTGCACCGGCGGAAGCTGCCCCCGCAGAACCCGCACCTGACGCTACCGTGACCAACCCCTGAGTCTGGCCGGGAAATGTTGGCCCGGCCCTTCCGGTTTCCGGCGAAGCGTTGCAGATTGCCGGAAACGGGACAGCAGAAGGGGCGGGCGGCATGCGGAACGGCGGGCAACTTCTGGTGCAAAGCCTGATTGGTCTTGGTGCAACCAAAGCCTTTGGAGTGCCGGGTGAAAGCTATCTGGCGGTGCTGGACGCGCTGCATGACAGCGCGGGGCGGCTGGACTATGTGCTCTGTCGCCACGAGGGCGGTGCCGCCTTCATGGCCGCCGCCTGGGGCAAGCTGACCGGCAGTCCCGGCATCTGCATGGTCACGCGCGGGCCGGGGGCAACGAATGCGGCCATCGGCGTTCACACCGCGATGCAGGATTCCGCGCCCATGATCCTGTTCGTGGGCCAAGTCGCAACCGACATGCGCGGGCGCGAGGCGTTTCAGGAACTCGACTACCGGGCGGTCTTTGGCACGATGGCAAAATGGGTGGTCGAAATCGATCAGGTCGACCGTATCCCGGAACTTCTGTCCCGAGCCTGGACCGTGGCACTTTCCGGTCGCCCCGGCCCCGTCGTGGTGGCCCTGCCCGAAGACATGCTGGTCACCCTGACCGGTGCCGCGCCCCTGACCGCGCCCCTGCGGATATCCGAGCCTGCGCCGGACGCTGTCGCGGTGACCGATGCGCTGGCCTTGTTGTCCGGGGCGAAGCGGCCGCTGCTGATGCTGGGCGGCTGCAACTGGACCGCAGCCGGGCGCGGCGCCTTGCAGGCCTTTGCCGAGGGGTCCGGCCTGCCGACCGTCGCCGCCTTCCGCTATCAGGACCAGTTCGACAACCACTCCCCCGTCTATGCGGGCGAGGCGGGGGTCGGCATGCCTCCTCATGTCAAGCGGTTGATATCTCAGGCGGATGTGATCCTTGCCGTCAACCTGCGCTTTGGCGAGATGACGACGGACGGCTATACGTTGCTGACCGTGCCCCAGCCGGGGCAGACGCTGATCCACGTTCACGGATCGGAGGCGGAACTGGGCAAGATCTATCGTCCGGCGCTGGGCATTCAAGCCGGGCCGAACGCCTTTGCCACGGCCCTGCGGCCCGTCACCGCGCAATGGGCTGACTGGTTGGCCGGGGCGCGGGCGGATTACCTCGCCTCGCTTGAGCTTGGCCCGTTGCCCTCGCCCGTGGACATGGGGGTCTGCACCGCGCATCTGCGCAAGGTGCTGCCGCCGGATGCCATCGTTACCAACGGGGCCGGGAACTTCGCGGTCTGGCCGAACAAGTTCCTGCAATACGGGGGGCAGTCGCGCCTGCTTGCGCCGCAATCGGGGGCGATGGGCTATGGTGTGCCTGCCGCGATTGCCGCGAAGGTCGCGCATCCCGACCGGCTGGTGCTGTGCTTTGCCGGCGACGGGGATTTCCAGATGACCGGGCAAGAGCTTGCCACCGCAAGGCAGGCGGGCGCGCAGCCGGTGATCCTGATCCTGAACAATGGCATCTACGGCACCATCCGCGCCCATCAGGAGCGCGAATACCCGGCGCGGGTGTCGGGGACGGACATGATCAACCCGGATTTCGTCCTGCTTGCCCGGTCGCATGGCTTTCATGCCGAACGGGTCGAGGCCACCGCAGACTTTCCGGCGGCGTTCGAACGGGCGGTGCAATCCACGACAGGCGCGGTCCTTGAACTGGCGATCTCGGCCGAGGCGCTGACCCCCCGGGCAAGTCTGAGCGCGATCCGCGCGGCGGCGCAGAAGGCCGGACGCTAGGGATCAGGCCCCGCTGGCGTAGCCTTCGACCGCCCGGCGGGCGGCGGCAAAGCGGGCCAGACGGTTGGCACCCGCCCCCTGTCTTGCGGTGAGGACCCGGCCGGGGCGCGTCTCGGGCAGCGGAACGCCTGCCACGGTTGCGGCCATATGGGCAAGGCCTGCGGCAGTCAGTTCCGCCTCGTCCGAGAGGAACAGCTCGCGCCCCAGCGTGTCGGCCAGAAAGCCGGTGAAATAAGGGTTCCGCGACAGGCCCCCGTCGATGGAAACCCTCCCGCTGACCGGTTGCAGCTCGGCCATCGCTGCCAGCACCTCGACCGTGCGCAGGGCGATCCCCTCCAGCAGCGCCTGCATCAGGTCGGCCTTCCCGTCGCCAAGGCCAAGCCCCAGCCAGGCACCGCGCGCGGACCGGTTCCAGTGCGGGCAACCGAGGCCGACAAGGGACGGCACGAAGGCCAGCCCCCGGTCGATGGCCGCCCCTTCGAACCCGGAAACCTGCGCATAATCGTCGAAAAGCCCCAGTTGCCGCGCCCAGTTCACCGCCGAAGCAGCGGCATAGACGCCCCCGTCCAGCGCATAGGTGACCGGCCCGCCCTCGGCCTGCCAGGCGACCGTCGGCAGCACGCCAGACGCCGCGGGCGCGACCAGCCCACCCGTCACGCATTGCGCGAAAGCCCCGGTGCCGAAGGTCACCTTCGTCTCGCCGGGCCGGCGGCAGCCGTGACCGTAGAGCGCCGCCTGCTGATCGACGATGGATGCCGCCAGCCGCGCGCCCCCGGGCAGCGCGCCCAGATCGCCCGAGGTCGGGCCGATCAGCGGCAGCGCCTTCATCGGCACGCCGAAAAGGTGGCAAAGGTCCGCGTCCCACTCCCCGGTCGCAAGGTTCATCAGCGAGGTGCGCGAGGCGGTGGCGACATCGGTCTGGAACCGCCCGGTCAGCCGGTCGCGGAAGAAGGCGTCCGTCGTGCCAAGACGCAGATGCCCCGCTTGCGCGGCCTTGGCCACCTCGGGCAGTTCCCGCACCATCCAGCCCAGCTTGGAGGCCGAGAAATAGGGGTCCAGCGGCAGCCCGGCCCGGGCCATCACCATCGGCCCCGCGCCGTCCAGCGCCAGATGCGCGGTCACACCGGCCGTGCGGTCATCCTGCCACGAGATGACCGGCCCAAGCGGGCGGCCATCGCGGGCATCCCAAGCAAGGCAGCTTTCGCCCTGATTGGACAGGCCCACGACGTCGGCGCCCGAGGCCTGAAGACTGTGCAGGACATTGCCAAGAAGCTCTTCTGCATCCTGTTCCACATGGCCGGGGGCAGGGGTGGTCTGGGCATGGGGCAGAGAGAGGATCGGTTGCAGCCGGCCATCCGCCCCAAGCGCCAGCGCGCGGGTGCTGGTGGTGCCCTGATCGATTGCGACGATCCTCACCTTGGGTCCTCCAGCGTGACGGTGATTTCGGATGTGGTGCGGGGGCTGGGCAGGGGCAGGGTGATCCGCCGTTCCGGCAGGCTGTCGATCCGGCGATCCAGAAGACAGAGCCCGTCCTGCATCAGCCGCAACCGGCCTTTGGCGGGGCGGGCCAGGCGCAGTTGGAGCTTGTCGGCTGCACCGTTGTCCTTCTTCGTGGTCAGCGGCAGGACCTGAGGCAAAGCCAGCCTGACGGCGTCAGACGCGACCCGCAGCCGCGCCCCCCCCGGTTCCGGCAGACGCCCCTGCAAAGCGGCGTGGATTGCACGGGCAATGCGGCGGCCCTCGGCCCAGCACCAGCCAGCGGTCTCCACCGGGCGCAGCAGGTTTCCGGCGGCGAAATAGGCGGGATCGGAAAGCCTGCCCCAGACGTCGATAACGGGACCGCCACTGCCCGCGTCCACCTCCAGATGGCTGGCGCGCAGAAGGCTTGCCTCGGGCCGGAATCCGCCCGAAACGATGACGCCGTCCGTCACGACCTCGCGTCTGTCGCCGCGACTGAGCAGTTGCACGCCCTCGACCCGGGTTCGTCCGTGGATTTCGGCGATTGTGGTGCCGGTCAGGACCGGCACCCGCAGCACGCGAGCCAGCCAGATCGCCGGGCTGTGGGCGGTGATGCGGCCGGCGGGTTCGATCATAGCGACCGGGGTGATTCCGGCATGGCGGCAGGTCAGCAGCGCCGAGAAAGCGACCAGTTCCGTCCCCAGAATGACAGGCCGCAGAAAGGGGCGCTGACCGTTCAGGTGGACAATCCCTTGCAGCGCGCCGGTGGACAGGATGCCCCCCGGCTTTTCGCCGCCGATCAGACGTGCTGCCCGACTGGTCTCACGGACGCCGGTTGCCAGAAGGACGGCGCGGGCGGTCAGCGTTTCCAGGCCGTCTGCGCCGGTCACATCGACAGCGCCGCCCGGATGCAGGGCCGTGACCGTGGTTCCGGTGCGGATCAATACCCCCGCCGCCAATGCCTCGGCCACCAGCCGCCGGGCATAGGTAGGTCCGCGCATCAGGCGGCGAAACTCGCGCAGGCCGTAGGGCGAGTGGTTGCAATGACGGGGGATGCCACCCGCCTCGGCCTCGCGGTCAAGGACGGTGACCTGCACCCCCAGCCGCGCCAGTTCCGTGGCGGCCGAGAGGCCCGCCGGACCAGCGCCGATAACGAGGACCTCAGTCTGCGCCATCGCCGGTCCCCAGCATCGGTTGCGCCAGACGCCCTTCGGTGATCCGCGCCAGTCCGGCGGAACAGTAGAACCCCTGACAGCGCCCCATCGTCACCCGCGTCCGCCGCTTCAGGCCCCCCATGCTGCCCGCCGCCAGAGGGCCGGTCAGTGCCGCCTCGATCTCGCGCCTTGTTACCAGTTCACAGTGACAGACGATGCCGCCATGACCCGGTTTTTGCCAATCACGCGGGGCCGTGTCGGTCAGCGATGGCATCAGCGGCCAGACCGGGTCCGCCAGAGCCGCGTAGTTGCGATCAGCCAGCCGCAGCACATGCGCCGCAATCCCCAGCGCTGCCGACAGGCCGGTGGACCGGATGCCGCCAACGCAGATGTAATCCTCGGCCAGATCGGTGCGGATGCGGTATTCCTTTTCCTCGGTGGCCGGGCGCAGTCCCGCATAGACCGCCGTCACCTCATGTCCCGCCAGAGCGGGCAGGATCTCCTCGCCTCGGCGCATCAAGGCCTGCAGGGTGGGGCGATCGAGCGTGGCGTGTTCACGGTCGTCCTGCTCCTCTGCCGTAGGCCCGACCAAAAGGTTGCCAAAGGCGGTGCGGCAGACGACGATCCCCTTGGTCAGCTTCGTCGGAACTGGCAGCAGGATATGGCCAAGCAGGGCAGCAGCGGTCTTGTCATAGACGACGAACTGGCCCTTTCGCGGCCTGATTTCGAACCAGCTTTCACCGGTCACGCGGCGGTCCACCTCGTCGCCCCAAAGGCCGGCGGCATTGATGACGAGCCCGGCCTGCACCGCGCCCGATGTGGTGGCCAGATGCCAGTCCCCCGCCGACCGTCGCCCCGCCAGAACCTCGGCCCGTCGCATCAGCACCGCGCCGTTTTCCAGCGCTTGCAGAAGATAGCCATGCGCTGCGGACCATGGGTCGATCAGATGCTCGCCCGGCACGCGAAACCCGCCCATGACGCGCGGCGAAAGCCGCGGCTCCAGCGCCAGCGCCTTGGCCGCCGTAACCGGCTCGACATCCGTGACGCCATTCGCCACCGCCTGCGCCATCAGCGTGGGGAGTTCGGCCTCTTCCGCCTCGGACCATGCCAGCACCATCGCGCCAGAGCGGATCAGCGGCAGGCCCAGACGGTCACGAATCTGGAGGTAAAGCGCATAGCCCTCGCGGATGCAGGCCAGTTCCAGCGACGCTTCGGGTGCGTCAAAGCCGGTGTGCAGGATCGCAGAATTGCCCTTGGACGCCCCATCCAGCACATCCGCCGCTTTTTCCAGCACAACGACTCGGGCACCGGCCAAAGTGAAGGCGCGCGCCAAGGCCGCGCCCACCACGCCGGCCCCGATGACCGCGACGTCAAAGCGAGGGGCAGGTTCCGTGGGGCCAGCGCTGTCGATCATCCACAAACCCCGTGGTTTTCATCATGAATTGACTATTCGGGCATTCCTGTCAAGCTGACCGCCAAGACGACGGTGACGCATTTTCACCGTCTGGTCAAAAAAACAGTTGACCTAAGACGACTTGCACGGTCGGCTGTGCTGGGGAAGATCATGAAGCCGCACGAACGACAGCCTCAGATCGAGGCGATCATCCGGCGCGAAGGGGAAGTGTCGGTCGATATGCTTGCAGCACGCTTCGACGTTTCGTCCGAGACGATCCGCCGCGATCTGGGAACGCTGGCCGAACGCGGCCGGGTGCAGAAGGTGCATGGCGGCGCGCGCCGGCCCTTCCTGATTGCCGAACCCAGCCACGGCGAGCGTCAGGGCACCGCCGCCGAAGCCAAGGCCCGGATCGGCCGCAGCCTTGGCCGTGCCGTCGCCCCCGGCGAGACGCTGTTCATCGACACCGGGTCGACCACCCTTGCCGCGGCCGACACCCTTGCCACCATTCCCGGCCTGACGATCATCACCAATTCCTGCCGGCTGGCCGAGCGTCTGGGCCGGTCCGATGCCGTAATCCACCTCCTGGGCGGGCGTTATGGCGCCGACAACGCCCAGACCACCGGCAGCTCGGTGATCGAGCAGGTGCAGACCTTCCGCGCCGACCGGGCGATCCTGACCATCGCAGCAATTGATCCCGCGATCGGCGCGATGGATGCCAGCCTCGATGAGGCGCAGATTGCCCGTGCCATGATCCGCAACGCCCGCAGCGTGACCGTGCTGGCGGATGCCAGCAAGTTCGGGCGGCAGGCGGCTTACGCGGTCTGCGCCACCGGGGACATCGATCTAATCGTCAGCGATGGGCAACTGAAAAGGGCGCACAAGGATGCGCTGGCGGAAAAGGGAGTGGATCTGTGGACCTGATTCGAAAGCCGGCGGGGGGACCATGCCTCAGCTGATCAAGACCTATGTCCGGTTGACCGACAAGGTGTCCGATCTTGTCGGCTATTTCGCCGCCTCGCTGATCTTTCTGATGGGCGCGACGCTGCTTCTGGATGCCGTCACCCGCAACGTGCTGAACATCCCGATCCATTGGGCCATCGAATTCACCCAGTTCACGCTCGTCGCCTATTACTTCATGGGCGGGCCCATTACCTTGAAGAACAACGAACATGTCCGGATGGACCTTTGGTATGCCAACCTGTCCGACAGGGGCAGGGCCAAGCTAGACCTTGTGACGGTCGTCTGCCTGATCTTCTATCTTGGGGTGATGCTGGTCGGCAGCATCTCCAGCCTGCAATACGCCATCGACACGGGCGAGCGGCGTTTTTCAATGTGGAACCCATCGGTCATCCCGATCAAGGCGCTTTTGACCGTCAGTCTTGTCCTGATGCTGATGCAAGCCTTCGCGCTGGTTTTCAAACACATTGCCACCCTGCGCGGGGAGCGCCTCTAGATGTCCTACGAATTGATTGCGCTTCTGATGTTCGCCTCGATGGCGCTTCTGCTGGTGACCGGCCAGCGGGTGTTTGCGGCCATCGGCTTTGTCGCGGCGGGAGCGGCGCTGCTCCTCTACGGCAACGGGGCGATCGAGCTGCCCTACAACCAGGTCTTCAAGCTGTTCAACTGGTACGCCATGCTGACGCTGCCCATGTTCATCTACATGGGCTATATCCTGGCCGAGAGCGGGATTGCCGAAGACCTCTACAAGATGATGCATGTCTGGGTCGGGCGCATTCCCGGCGGGCTTGCCGTAGGGACCATCCTGGTCATGGTCATCATCTCGGCGATGAACGGACTGTCGGTGGCGGGCATGGCGATTGGTGCCACGATCGCCCTGCCCGAGATGCTGCGGCGCGGCTATGACAAGGTGCTGATCTCGGGCGTGGTGCAGGGCGGATCGTCGCTGGGCATCCTGATCCCGCCCTCGGTCGTCCTGGTGCTTTACGGCATGATCGCGCGGCAGCCGGTGTCGAAACTGTGGTTCGCGGGCCTGATCCCGGGGCTTTTGATGGCGGGCCTGTTCATCGTCTACATCGTCATCCGCGCCAAGCTGAACCCCAAGCTTGCCCCGCCCGTGCCGGCCGAAGAGCTGAACATGCCCTTCGCCGAAAAGCTGGCACTGGCCCGCGCCGGGATCATTCCCTTCCTGATCTTCTTCTTCATGACCGGGCTTTTCGTCTTCGGCTACACGAGCCTTGTGGAAAGTTCCGCCGTAGGTGCGACCTCGGCCACGCTGGCGGCGGCGCTGAAGGGGCGCTTCTCGTGGCGTCTGATCCGCGAAACCTCGATGAAGACGCTGGCGGTGTCATCCATGTTCATGTGGCTGATCCTGGCCGCACTGGCCTTTGGCGCGGTGTTTGATGGGTTGGGCGCGGTCAAGGCGATCGAGAGCCTGTTCCTCACCCAGTGGGAACTGAGCCCCTGGATGATCATCATCATGATGCAGCTCAGCTTCCTGATCCTGGGCATGTTCCTCGATGACACCGCGATGCTGGTCATCGTGGCGCCGCTCTATATCCCGCTGGTCGCCAGCCTTGACCTTGGCTTTGACAACCAGCTGATCTGGTATGGGGTGCTTTACACGATCACCTGCCAGATCGCCTACATCACCCCGCCCTTCGGCTATAACCTCTTCTTGATGCGCTCGCTTGCACCGAAGGAGATTTCTCTGGGCGACATCTACCGTTCGATCTGGCCCTTTGCCGCGATGATGGTTCTGACGATCATCCTTCTGATGATCTTCCCCCAGATCGCGCTCTGGCTGCCCGAGCAGATCAACGTGAAAGGCTGAACTGCAACCACCTCGGGCCCGCAAGACCCATAACAACAGGAGAGACGCACATGACCGATCCGAAGAAACCGCAAAGCCCGTCCGAGGCGATCCTCGCCACGCGGCGAAACTTCCTGCGCCAGTCCGTCGTCGGGGCAGGCGCCGTCGCGGGCGCCACGCTGGCCGCCCCTTACGTCAACGCCCAAACCGCGCCGATCAAGTGGCGGTTGCAGACCTATTCCGGCGCGCCCCTTGGTGCCCATGTGATCAAGCCGCAGATCGACGCCTTCAACGCCGCCGCCAATGGCCAGATGGAGATCGAGCTTTACTATGCCGACCAACTGGTCCCCACGGCCGACCTCTTCCGCGCGCTGCAGAACGGCACGCTCGATGCCGTGCAGTCGGATGAGGCGACGATGGCCTCGCCGGTCGACATCTCGGTCTTCGGCGGCTACTTCCCCTTTGCCACCCGCTTCAGCCTCGATGTGCCGGCGCTGTTCCGCTACTACGGGCTGAAGGAAATCTGGGAAGAGGCCTATGCCGAGGTCGAGGGTGTGACCTGGCTCTCGACCGGGGCCTGGGACCCCTTGCACATCTTCACGGTGGACAAGCCGATCCGCAGCCTTGCCGACATGAACGGCCTGCGCGTCTTCGGCGTGCCGACGGCGGGCAAGTTCCTTTCGAAGTACGGCCTGATCCCGGTGACGATCCCGTGGGACAACGTCGAGGTCGCGATGCAGACCGGCGAGATCGACGGCGTGGCCTGGTGCGGCTTTACCGAAGCCTATGAGGTGGGCTGGGCAGATGTCGCCAAATACGCGCTGACGAACTCCATCACCGGCGCCTGGTTCGGCAGCTATTTCGCCAACACCGCCAGTTGGGAGAAGGTGCCGCCGCATCTGCAGGAACTGTTCAGGATCACCATTGACCAGTCGCACTACTACCGCAACGTCTGGTATTGGGGCGGCGAGGCCAAGCTGCGTGTCGAGGGTGACAAGATGGAACTGACGTCGATCCCCGACGAGGAATGGGCGACCGTCATCGCCGATTCCAAAGTCTTCTGGGACGAAGTCGCCGCCTCCTCGCCGCGCGCGGGCAGGGTCGTGGAGGCGTTCAAGAAATACGCCGACACGATGGACAAGGCGGGCTATCCGTACCGCTGAGGTCGCACGACCGGGAACCGCGCCCTTTTGGGCGCGGTTCTGACTGTCCCGGGCAGCGATATGTTCCGAAATCCAATGAAGTCAGAGCATTGCCTGTGGCCTTCATGGGCTGTCAACCAGGCCTGCCTGCCACGACGACAGCCTTAGTCAGGCGTGAAATCGCACAGCATCAGGTGGTGGTATTCCTGTCCCAGCTCCAGCCGGGTCGAGGGGAACTGCGGCTGGTTCGGTGCGTCGGGGAAGCCTTGTGTTTCCAGGGCGATGCCGGCGAAACGCCCGTATTTCGCCCCTGCCTTGCCGGCCGTCCGGTCGAAATGCGCGCCGGTGTAGACTTGCAGTCCAACCTGATTTGTCAAGAGCCGCAAGCGTCGCCCCGAGGCCGGGTCGTGAAGCGTGGCGCAGGGGCGCAGAAGCTGGCCTTCGGTGTCGGCAAGCGGCGCGGAAAGGCAGAAGCAATGATCAAAACCGCCCGGTCCCGGCATGGTCTGCCCGATCGAGCGGGCCTCGGCGAAGTCGAATGGGGTGCCCGCGACGGGCAACACCGCGCCGGTTGGGATGTTCGTGACATCGACGGGCAGATAGTGCCGCGCGGCAATCTGAAGATGATGGCCCAGCACGTCGCCGGACCCATGTCCGGCAAGGTTGAAGTAGCTGTGATGGGCAAGGTTCACCAAGGTAGGCGCATCGGTCGTCGCCGTCATCTCGATCATCAGGCGCGCACCTGAGAGGCGGTAGGTGCATCTGGCCTGCACCTTGCCCGGAAACCCCATGTCGCCCGCTGGCGAGGTCAGGATGAAGGTGGCGTGGTTGGCCGATGTCTCGGCAATGTCCCAGAGGCGGTGATCGAACCCGTCACTGCCGCCGTGCAATTGGTTGGCACCTTCGTTGCGGTCAAGCTGCACCTCGGTCCCGTCCAGCGTGAACCGGCCCCCGGCGATGCGGTTGGCAAAGCGTCCGCAGGTGGCCCCCATATGGCGGCCATGGGTCAGGTAGTCGTCCAGACTGTCGTGACCCAGCACGATATCGGCAGTCTTCCCGGTGCGGTCCGGCACCCAAAGCTGCGTCACCCGGGCGCCAAGGTTCATCAGCGTCAGGGCAAGCCCATGGTTACCGGTCAGGGTCACGGTGCGGACCGGCTGGCCAGCGATATTCCCGATGTCGTCGATCTGTACCATGCGTGTTCCCGATCTGCGCCGGGGGCACTATGGCGCGTGCAGGGCGGCAGGCCAAGTCCTCGTGGCGTGGCTTTGCCGGGGGGGCCGGGGCCTTGCGGTTCCGGCCCGGCCGGATCAGTCCGGGTTCGGGCCGCTGGGGCGCGGGTTGAACGGGTCGTTCTCGTCGCCGCCGTTGCGGGTCGAGCCGATGATGACCAGCAAGAAGGCGATGCCCACGAGGCTGACGACCGCACTGACGACAATGACGACTTCGGTGACCGTGGAGTTCGCAGCCGCAGTGACGCACCGCTCCAAGGCGGCGACTGTCTGGGTTACTGGCAGCATGGCGATGGCCACGCCGGCAAGGCCGACGGTGTAGGCGATCAGTGCGATGGCGCCCGCGACAGGGATTGGCGTCAGCGCGGCCGCGGCGATGCCAAGGACGGTTGCGGCCCACATGGCGGCGGTCAAGAGCTCCATCGCGGTGCGGGCGGCGGCGGCTTCGGCGGCGCAGGCCGCGTTCGCGCAACCGGGTTGGGCAAGGATGGAACTGGCAACCGTGATCGACCCGGCTGCGGCAAAGGCCGCGACCATGGCGATCCCGTAGGGCACAACGGCGGTAGGCGCGGCGAAGAACGAGGAATTGGTGGCGATGGCGATGCCCGTGGCGACAATGGCGGCGATGATGAAGGCATCGGCAACCGCGAGCCCGGCCATGATGGCGGCGAAGTTACACATGGAAATGCTCCGCAAAAGAAGTTCCGGCGGAGGAAATTTCCGCCGGATGCGAGGCTGGCACGGAACCAGGGTGGAGGACAGTCGGGAAAACCGTAAGGGTCTAGAAGTGGAAGGCGTCCGTCACGACGCGGCGCCCCAGCGTCATCGCATCGGCGACGTGGATCATCGGGGTCAGGTCGACCTCGCTGGTGCCGCTGCGGACAAGGTCGGCCATCCGGGCATAAAGCGCCGGGTATTCGCCCATGATCGACGCTTCGCCCGTGGCGGGTTCTCCGTCGATCTCCAGCACATTGCCGCCCGTGCGCAGGGCTAGGTGGCCCGTGTCGGTCGCAACCTCGATATCCCAGGTTTGCGGGCCGGTCTGGCGCCAGTCGAAATCGGCGGTGACGTTGTCGCTGAAGGTCAGGGCGGCGGCGATTGGGGTCTGGCGGTTTTCGGGGAAAGTCAGCGTGGCGGCGGTCAGGTGGACCGGCGCAGGGAGGATCTCGGTCAGGATCGACAGCGCGTTGATGCCGGGGTCGAAGACGCCCATGCCGCCGGGCTCGAATACCCAGTCCTGGCCGGGATGCCATTTCCGCACATCCTCGCGCCAGGTGATGTGGGCGCGGGTGACGGTCCTGCCCTGCAACCATGCCTTGGCGGGGGCGACGGCATGGGCCATGCGGCTATGCCATGTCGCGTAAAGCGTCAGGCCCCGGTCGGCGGCAATCGCTTGCAGCGCATGGACCTCGGCCAGGGTCGCGCCGGGGGGCTTTTCCAGCATGACGTGGCGATTGGCCATGAGGGCGGTCTTGGCATAGGCAAAGCGCGGCACGGGCGGCAGGCAGAGCGAGACGACCGACACCTCGGGGTGCTGGTCAAGAAAGCGGTCAAAGTCGGTGAAGGCGGGGACGTCCGCCACCGAGCCCTTGCGGCTGACGGTGGCGGCAAGTTGCCAGTCCGGCGAGGCATGGATCGCGGGCACGTGCTGGTCCAGCGCGATCTTGCCGATGCCGACAAGCGCGATCTTCACCGCATCGGGCATCAGTGGCTTTCCCGTGCGACGGCGTTGCCGCGGCAGCCGACCAGAAAGTCCATGTCGGCGCCTTTGTCGGCGCCCTGCACCTGGTCGTGGTAAAGCTTGGCATAGCCGCTGACCGGCGGGTCCACCGGCGGCTTCCACGCGGCGAGGCGGGCGTGAAGTTCAGCCTCTGCGATGTCGAGATGCAGGCGACGGTTGGCAACATCCAGCACGATCATGTCGCCGGATTGCACGACTGCAAGCGGCCCGCCACGGGCCGCCTCGGGCGAGGTGTGCAGCACGACCGTACCGTAAGCGGTGCCCGACATCCGGGCGTCCGATATGCGGACCATGTCGGTGATCCCTTTGCGCAGCACCTTGGGCGGCAGGCCCATGTTGCCGACCTCGGCCATGCCGGGATAGCCGCGCGGGCCGCAGTTCTTCAGGACCATGACGCAGGTTTCGTCGATGTCCAGGGTCTCGTCCTCGATGCGGGCCTTGTAGTCGTCGATATCCTCGAAGACGACCGCGCGGCCCCGGTGGGTCATCAGGTGTGGGCTGGCCGCCGAGGGTTTCAGGACGGCGCCATCCGGGGCAAGGTTGCCTTTCAGCACCACGATGCCGCCAGATTGGGTCAGCGCCTTGTCTGCCGGCAGGATCACGTCGTCGTTGTCGATGCGGGCGTCCTTCACCTCGTCCCAGATCGGGCCACCGGAAACGGTGAGGGCCTCGCGGGCCAGAAGCCCGACTTCGCCAAGGCGCTTGATCACGGCGGGCAGGCCACCGGCGTAGAAGAACTCTTCCATCAGGTATTTGCCCGAGGGCATCAGGTTGACGATGGTCGGCACGTTGCGGCCCCATTCGTCCCAGTCGTTCAGGGTCAGCGGAATGCCGACGCGGCCGGCGATGGCAAGAAGGTGAATCACGGCGTTGGTGGAACCGCCAATCGCGGCGTTGGTGCGGATCGCGTTCATGAAGGCGTCACGGGTCAGGATGTCCGACGGCTTCAGGTCGTCCTTCACCATCTGCACGATGCGTCGCCCGGTCAGATGCGCCATCACGCGGCGGCGCGAGTCCACCGCCGGGATCGCGGCGTTGCCTGAAAGGGTCATCCCCAAGGCTTCGACCATGCTGGCCATGGTCGACGCTGTGCCCATGGTGTTGCAAGAACCGGGGCTGCGGGACATCGACGCCTCAGCCTCGACGAATTCTTCCGCCGTCATCTCGCCAGCCTTCACGGCTTCAGAGAACTTCCACAGGTGGGTGCCCGAGCCGACCCGTTCGCCGCGGAAATAGCCGTTCAGCATCGGCCCGCCCGACACCATGATCGTGGGCAGGTCACACGACGCCGCCCCCATCAGTAGCGAGGGCGTGGTCTTGTCGCAGCCGACAAGGCAGACGACGCCGTCCATCTGCTGGCCGCGGATGGTTTCCTCGACCGCCATGGCAGCGAGGTTGCGAAACATCATCGCGGTGGGGCGGAAGCCGGATTCAGACACCGAGAAGACCGGGACGATGACCGGGAAGCCGCCCGCTTCGTAGACCCCGTGCTTCACCCGTTCCGCAAGGTCATTCAGGTGGGCGTTGCAGGGGTTGAGCTCGCTGAAGGTGTTCAGGATCCCGATCACCGGGCGACCGTCGAAGAGGTCGGCGGGCAGGCCCTGGTTCTTCATCCAAGAGCGGTGGTAGATCGCATCCTTCGAGGTGCCGGCGAACCATTCCTGCGAGCGGAGTTTGCGAGGCCATTTGGCAGGCTTGAAGGTCATCGGAATCCTCATGGGTTCGGGGTCTTTGCGTGCAGCCCCGGCGCTTTGGCGGCACGCGCGTCATTGGGTGTTTGCAATGCGGGGCCATATCCGTCAAATCATGTTTATGGATCATTTCATAACAGATATGCCATGAGTTCGGCGCAAAGCCTGCTGGCGCGGGGCATGAAGCTGAGCCATCTGCAGTTCATGACTGCCTTTGCCGAGACCGGGCAGATCGGGGCTGCGGCGGCGCGGGTGGGGATCGCCCAGCCCGCAGCCTCGCGGCTCTTGTCCGAGGTCGAGGCGATCCTTGGGGTGCCGGTGCGGCAACGGTCGGGGCGCGGCGTCGTGCTGACCGAGGCCGGCCATACGCTGGCCGACCGCGCCGCGCGGGTGATGCAGGAACTGGCCGAGGCGGCGCGTGAAGTCGGCGAGATTGCGGCGGGCGGTGTCGGACGGGTGCGGATCGGGGCGGTGACGGCGCCCGCGCTGGATCTGGTGCTGCCGGCCTTGCGCCATTCCCGGCAGACGCATCCTGGCATCGCCTGCGAGGTGGTCGTTGCCAGTTCCGACATCCTGTGTGCGCAGCTGGCCTCGGGCGGGCTGGATTTCGCCATCGGGCGGGTGCCGCAATCGGTGGAGCGGGGGCTGTTCGATGCCGTGGTCATCGCGCCCGAACCGGTGGCGCTGGTGGTCCGCCGGGGGCATCCGCTGGCGCTTGCCGTGCCGGAGAAGGCCGCCGCTCTTCTGGCGCATGACTGGGTGATGCCCGGCGCAGAGAGCCCGCTGGCACAGGCGGTGCTGGCGCGGCTGGCTGAGCTTGGGCTGCCGCGTCCGACGCTGCATCTGGCGACATCGTCGTTCCTGCTGACGCTGGCTGCGTTGCAAGAGGCCGATGTGGTGGCGCCGATGGCGAAGGCAGTGGCAGACCAGTTCGCCGGCGGTCCGGATGCGCCCTTCGTGCAGATCGGCCTTGATCTGCAGATTGCCGTCTCCCCCTACAGCCTGCTGACCCGCAAGGGCGCGCGGCTGACGGCAGCGGCGGAAACGATCCTGACGCTGATCCGGTCCGCGCTTTGACAGCGCCGGGTGCGGCGCGAGATGGACCACGTTTCGGACAAACTGCTGCCACAATGGGGTCTGACAGACTGTAAATACAACCATAACGGGCGGAATCTTCGTTGCCCCGAGCGGTTCGCGCGGCCAGTTCTACCTTGGCGCGCATTGCTGATTGTGTCTGGGCCGCCAGCATTGGGGCGGACTCTCCAAAGGAACGCCAGCTAACGCGGGAGAAAACCCATGCCATGCGACGAAGCGACACTTTCGGCGGCGCGCCTTTGCAAATCCGGGCTGCTTGCATCGCGAAAGGATGTTTCGTGTCATTTCTAAATCTGCTCTTCGGTCGGAAACGTCGGTCGCGTGCTGCGGGAGGCGCAGGTTCCACCGCGGCAAGTCCTGACCAGCTGCCTGGCCTTGTCACGCAAGGGACCCGCGTTGCGGCCATGCCGGATCCGTGGACCGGTGTTGATGCCGATGACGCAAGAGGAGCCCGCGGCAAAGCGTCTGACGCGGCGATTCTGCGGCGTGTCACCGCCCTGACCCTTGGCCGCGACACAAGCGCAGAGGCGCGGCAGGCAGCGGTTCTTGACCGGCTTGCCATCGTGCATGACCCGAACGAAGTGGTGATCGCGGCCGGGGCTCGGTCAGCGCATCTGGCGATTGCCGACCGCCGGCTGATGGCAGCGCGATTTGGTCAGCCGGGGGCGGCAGACCTGGTGTTCGATTTCCGGCACGACACCGCGTCGGAGGTCGCGGCGATCGACTGCGTGCGGGCGCTGGCTGCCCTTTGCGCCGAGCCGGTCGATCTGGTGATGGTGGAGCAGCCGATCTCTGGCGTCTTCGCGGCGGTCGGCGGCTTTGCGGTCGAGGATACTTCGTTCGACGAAGACCAGTTCCGCGCTGCGCTGCAAGGGGCGATGCAATTGCCCGACGCATTCGAGAGTGAGGACGAAGGTTGGGGTCTGGCTATCGAGGAGCCGGAGGCGGCTGTGGTGAACGCCCAACCTCCGGCGGCAGCCGCGCTGCAGGTGCTTCGCCTGACGCTCCAGGACAGCCACTCCGCCTTTGCCGAGGTCGCGCCGGAATTCGCCGGAGCCGATGGTGCCGGTCGGCCAGGATGATGCAGGACGCTTGCTAGGTTGACCTAGGGGCGGTGCAGCGTGATCACGTCGCGGACGAAGGTGTAGTCGTGATAGCCCATCCGGGCCGCGGGCTGATAGCGGGTGACGTCGAACCGGCCGTCGATCAGGCAATCGTCGCGCATGTGGATGCCCACCACCTCGCCCAGCAGCATCCGCTCGTTGCCAAGGAGGTCAACCAGCTTTACCACCCGGCATTCCAGCGTGGCAGGCGCATCGGCCACGCGGGGGCAGTCGATGGCTACGCATTCCGCCTTTGCCACGCCAGCCTCCAGGAATTCATCCGTCGCGCGCGGAAACCGGGCCGAGGTGGCGTTCATCGCCTGCAGCGCCGAGGCCTGCACCACATTGACCGCGAACACCCCGCTTTCCAGCGCGTTTTCCATGCTGTCGCGAAGGTCGCCGGCGAACATCACCTGCGGCGGGTGGTAGCCCACGGCGTTGAAAAAGGAGTAGGGCGCAAGGTTATCACCCATCGCCGACCGGGTCGAGATCCAGCCGATCGGGCGCGGCGAGACGATGGCGGAAAACGGGCTGTGGGGCAGGCCGTGGCCATCGGCGGGGCGGTAGAACATCTGCAGTGCCTTTCGCGATTTGATCCTGACGTAACGCCATGTTACGGCCCGTTTCCAGCGGATTCGGGGTGAGGGCCTTCGCGGGTGTACAGGCTTGAAGAAGAGACCGAGGCCGACTGGTGGGAGGTGGAGGCGCTTTACGACCTTTGCTTTGCGCCGGGGCGGACTGCGCTTTCATCCTACCGTCTGCGCGATGGCGTGCCGATGGTCGCCCCTCTGTGCCTGACCCTGCGCGATGACGATGGCACGCTGGCGGCGGTCATCCGCTATTGGCCGGCGCTGATCGGCGAGAAAGACGTGTTGCTGCTGGGTCCGATCGCCGTTCACCCGACCCGGCAGGGCGAGGGGCTGGGCGGTCTTCTGATCAACGAAAGCCTGGCCGAAGCCCGGCGGCTGGGGTGGGAGCGGGTGCTTCTGGTCGGTGACGCTCCCTACTATTCGCGCTTCGGGTTTCGCAAGCTGGAAGGTGTTGAGTTGCCGCCCCCCACAAACCCCGACCGCGTGCTAGGGCTGGAGTTGAAGGCCGGGGCTTGGGCGGGCGTCAAGGGCCGCGTCACGAAAGCGTCCTGAATGCCATTGCACCGGGGCCGGGCGGGGCCATATTCCGATGATGGACCAGATCATGCATCCGATTGCCCTGCAGAGTGACCCCGGCGACGAGATCGCCGCCCTGGCGCTGCGCTATCGTCGGGCCAACGGGCCGGTGATGCGGCTGGTGAACCGGTTGGGCGGGTCCTTGGAAAGCCAACTGGCTCTGATGCCAGTCTCGCTGCGCGAGCAGATGGAACGGACGGTTGCCCGCGCGCTCGAGGCGTCCTACGGGCTGGCTGGCCGTACGCCCGACATGGGCGCTCGGGGGCCTTTGGTGGCCGTGATGGCCTCGGGGGCAGCCGGAGGGGCGGGGGGCATTGCCACCTCGCTTGCCGAACTGCCGGTGACGGTGACGCTGATCCTGAAGGCGATTTGTGCCGCGGCGATCGAGGCGGGGCTGGACCCCAAGGAGAATTGGGTCCGGGCGGAATGCCTGCGCGTCTTCGGCGCGGGGAGCCCCCAGGCCGGCGATGACGGGGTAAACACCTCGTTCCTGACCGCGCGCATGACGATCACGGGCTCGGCAGTGCAGAGCCTGATCGCAAAGGTGGCGCCGAAACTGGCCGCCGTGCTGGGGCAGAAGCTGGCAGCACAGGCCGTACCGGTGCTTGGGGCGGTGACGGGGGCTGCATTGAACGCGGCCTTCCTGAACTATTACCGCGAGGTGGCGCGCATCCGCTTTGGCCTGTTGCGCCTGGCCGAAGTGCATGGGTCCGAGGCCGTGCTGGAGGCTTTCCGCCTGGCGGTGGAACCGCCGGGGATCGTCCGCGCCTGAGAGGGTGCCAGACCCGATTGCCACCCCGGTCGCGTTGCGCCTAAATGCGCGCGAAAACCGGGTGAGGGGTGCGGCATGTCCGTGGATGTGATCGAGACCTTGAAAGCAAAGGCCGCGATGCCGGGCCGCGTCTGGCTGCAAGGCGTGGCCCCCGTCAGCTATGCCGATCTTCTGGCCGAGACCGGGCGCATGGCCAATGCGCTGGCAGGTCTTGGGCTGGTCAAGGGCGACCGGTTGCTGCTTCAGGTGGAAAAACGCGAGGCAGTGCTGTCGCTTTATCTCGCCTGCCTGCGGGCCGGGGTGGTCTTTCTGCCGGTGAATCCGGGCTACACCGTCCCCGAGACCGCGCATTTCCTGACCGATGCCGAACCGGCGCTGGCGCTGGTCGAAAGCTCCCGGGTGGCGGCGATTGGCGAAAAGGGCGTTCGGGCGATGGCTCTGGATGACTTCCTTGGCATGGCGGGTTCTGCCCCGGCAGAATTTGCCGATCCCGTTCCTTCGCCCGGTGATCTGGCGGCGATCCTTTACACCTCGGGCACGACCGGGCGGTCGAAGGGGGTGATGCTCAGCCGTCTGAACCTCGCCTCGAACGCCGGGACCTTGGTGGAGTTTTGGCGGTTCACCGAGTCCGATGTGCTGTTGCATGTGCTGCCCGTCTTTCACACGCATGGCCTGTTCGTCGCGACGAACTGCGTGCTTTACGCCGGGGCCTCGATGATCTTCCAGCGCGCGTTCAGCCCGGATGCGGTGCTGGACGCCCTTCCTGCGGCCAGCGTGATGATGGGGGTGCCGACTTTCTATACCCGCCTGCTGGCCGACCCGCGCCTGACCCCTGCAGTCTGCGACCACATCCGGCTTTTCGTCAGCGGATCGGCACCCCTTTCGCCCGCGACCCACGCCGAATGGCGCGACCGGACCGGGCAGGCCATCCTTGAGCGCTACGGGATGACCGAGACGAACATGATTACCTCGAACCCCTACGACGGCGACCGGCGGGCGGGGACCGTGGGGATGCCTCTGCCGGGGGTAGAGGTTCGGGTGACAGGGCCGGCGGGCGTGGTTCCCGTGGGCGAGGCGGGGGAGATCGAGGTCAGGGGGCCGAACGTCTTTGGCGGCTATTGGCGGATGCCGGAGCAGACGGCGAAAGAGTTTCGCGAGGGCGGCTGGTTTGTCACCGGTGATCTGGGGGCGTTCGATGCCGAAGGGTATCTGTCGATCCTTGGCCGGGCAAAGGATCTGGTGATCACCGGGGGTCTGAACGTTTACCCGGCCGAGGTCGAAGCGGCGCTGGACGATCTTGCGGGCGTCGCAGCCTCGGCCGTCATCGGCGTGCCGCATCCGGATTTCGGCGAGGCGGTGGTGGCCTGCGTGGTCCCAGTGGCGGACGACATGCTGGACGCGGAGGGCGTCCGCGTGGCGCTGCGCGAAAGGCTGGCGGCGTTCAAGATTCCAAAGCGGGTGCTGGTGCTGGCGGATTTGCCGAGGAATGCGATGGGGAAGGTCCAGAAGGCCGAGTTGCGCAAGGTGCATGCAAAGCTGTTCAGCACAGGCTGAGGGCCTTTGAACTATCGCTGCTGCCCCGAGGGGGCCCAGATCGGCAGGAAAGCCCATATACCTATGGTTTAATTCGCCCATCTAAACCAATTGCCGGCAGCAATCGCCTTTTTCTTGCCGCAATTCGACACTTACCAAGAGAGAGCACGGTGCCATACCGTAGGGGACCGTGGGGGAAAAAGGAGACGGAAATGAGCGATTCAAACGAGACTACCCTGTCGCGCCGCAAGACCCTTGTCGGGATCGGAGCCTTGGCATTAGGCGCCTATGCAGCACCCGCGTTGACCACCCTGAGTGTTGCTCGGGCAAGCGAAGCAAGCAGTTCAAGCCCGGCCAGCAGCTCAAGTGCCCCTTCCGAGGCGAGCGGATCGTCCGAGCCAAGCGCGCCGTCCTCATCCAGCGACGCCAGCACACCGAGCACCTGCTCGGGCCCGTCCGACACCGAATGCACGCAGCCCTGATTTCTTGACCATCCCCCTTTGGCGCGGCCTACTGAACTGAAGGGAGAGGCAAGGGCAGGTCCAGTGGCGCAGGATATCGTCTTTCGGGGGATCGCAGCGCCGCTTCGCTTGGACGGGGCCGAAGCTGTCCGGCTGCTTTTGCCGGTGGTGGCGGCCGGATGGCCGCATGAGTTTCGGGAAGCCGATCCGGCTGCAGTACCCTTCTTCTCGATCCGGTCCGACGCGGGCGAGTCCCTGCTGTTGTGCCAAAGCCATGTCGAGGCAACGCCTGCGCGCCGGCATGATCCGGTCAATGCGCTGTGTGACATGATTGCGGCCCTTGCACTGGCCCTGCCGGCCGAGGATCCAAGCCTGATCTGCCTGCACGCAGCGGGCGTGGCGATGGCGGGGCGATTGGTGGTGTTCCCGAGTGTCAGGCGGGCGGGAAAGAGCACGCTTTCTGTCGCTCTCGCCCGGGCCGGGCATGCGCTTTACGGTGACGATGTGCTGCCGTTGTGCTTCGCGGCGGACAACCGCGCCTTCGGCTATTCCATGGGCATCGCACCGCGTCTGCGTCTGCCATTGCCCGCGAGCATCGAAAGGGGCTTCCGCGATTGGGTGGATGCTTTGGACGGCCCCCGGAACCGGCAATACAAGTACCTCACACTGAAGGGGCAGCCCGCGCAGGGTGCCGCCTTGCCAGTCGGGGCCTTCGTAATCCTTGACCGACATGAGGTGCCTGTTCCGGCGCGCCTATGCCCTGTCACGCCGGATGTCGCCATGGATGCGCTGTTGCATCAGAACTTTACCCGCGACCGGCATTCCGCCGACATTCTTCAGGCCATGGCCGCGTCATTGTCGAACCTGCCCGTGTTCAGGCTTTCCTTTTCGGCGCTTTCCGATGCGGTTGCCTGTCTTGAAACCGCCTTTTCCCGCTGGCCGGACATCGGCGCGCCGGACGCACCGGCGCCAGCCCTGCCATTCCGGAAGGCCGGCATCGGCCAAGGCGTGCGGAGGGCCCGGGCCCCGGATGCGCTTCTTGGACAAAGGCAGGGCACGGTCGAGCGGACCATCGGCGGCAGTCTTTACCTGGCCGATGTGGAAGGCTGGGCAATTCACCGGATGGACCCAATCGCCGCCGCTATCTGGGGGGTACTGGACGTGCCGGTGACGCGGCCGGAATTGGAGACGCTGCTGGTCGATACCTTCCCGGAGGTAGGGCATGACCGGATCGCCGCAGATCTTGGCCGGCTTCTGGACCACTTTGCCCATGCCGGGCTGATCGAGGCAAAGGCCGGAGGCTGAGGGCATGGCCGGCCCGGCCGGCAAGAAACCTCCGGTCAGCCGCCCTGCGACGCCAGCCAGTCCATCAGCAGCGGCCTTGCGCTTTCCGCCCCTTCTTCGCGGGCCCTGTCGATGACGGCGTGCGCCTCGGTCAGGCTCACCCGGCGCAGAAGTGCCTTGACCGGGCCAACCGAGGCCGGGCGCATCGAGAGGCTGCGAAAGCCGATCGCGGCCAGGGCCAATGCTTCGATCGGGCGGCCCGCGTCTTCGCCGCAGAAAGAAAGCGGCGTGTCCGTCTCGGCGCAGCGGGCGACGATCTGTTCCAGGAAGGTCAGGAAGGACAGGTTCAGCGTGTCATAGCGGCGGCGGACCAGTTCGTTTTCGCGGTCGGCAGCGAAGAAGAACTGCTTCAGGTCATTGCCGCCGACGGATACAAAATCGGTCAGTTCAAAGAAGGCTCTCGGCGCGAAAGCCAGCGACGGCGTTTCCATCATCGCGCCGATCTCGACCTTTTCCGGAACCGGGTGGCCAAGCGATTTTTCGCGGTGCAGTTCCCGCAGCACATGGGCGCGGGCCTGCTGGAATTCGGTCAGTTCGGTGACCAGCGGGAACATCACCGTCAGGTGCCGCCCGTTTGCCGCGCGGATCAGGGCCTGCAACTGCATCCGAAGAACGCCGGGCTTGTCGAGGCCGACGCGTACCGCCCGCCAGCCCATTGCGGGGTTCGGTTCGTCCTGCGGCTTGAGGTAGGGCAGCACCTTGTCCGACCCGATGTCCAGCGTTCGGAAGGCGACGCGCTGGCCCTTGGCTGCGTCCATCACCCGGGCATAAAGCCGGGCCAGTTCGGCGCGCTGTGGCATCTTGGAACGGACGAGGAACTGCAATTCGGTGCGGAAGAGCCCGACCCCTTCGGCGCCCGAGCTTTCAAGGCTGGGCAGGTCGGCCATCAGCCCTGCATTCATGTGCAACGCGATGGTGGTGCCGCAGGTTGTCGTTGCGGGAAGTCTCCGGAGCGAGGCGTAGCGTTTCTGCGCCTCGGCCTGCATGGCGATCTTGTCGCGGAAGGCGCGGGCGACGGCCTCCTCGGGGCGGAGGTGGACGACGCCCTGATCGCCGTCGACAAGGATCGGGTCGCCGTTCAGCGCCTCGGCGGTGATGCGTTCGGTGTTGATCACCAGCGGGATGGACAGCGCGCGGGCGACGACAGCCGCATGGCTGCTGACGCTGCCTTCGTCCATGACGACGCCCTTCAACTTGCGCCCGTATTCCAGAAGTTCGGCGGGACCGATGTTGCGGGCGACAAGGACGGGGTTTTCAGGCATCTCGGCGCCGGTGTCGCGGCCCTGACCGGTCAGGATGCGCAAGAGGCGGTTCGAGAGGTCGTCAAGATCGGACAGCCGTTCGCGCAAGTAGGCGTCGGGCACCTGTTCAAAGCGGGCGCGGGCGGCGGACTGTTCCTTTTCCACCGCGGCCTCGGCCGAGAGGCCGCGCATGATGTCCTCTTCCATCCGGCGCAGCCAGCCGCGGGAATGGGCGAACATCCGGTAGGCTTCAAGGACGGCCTTCTGCTCCTTGTCCAGACTTTCGGCGGACAACAGGTCGTCGACTGAAACGCGCAGCTGGCCCACGGCGTCGCGGATGCGGTCGATCTCGGTCAGGGGGTCGTCGGCGACGGGGTTGGTGATCACGACGCGGGGTTCGTGCAGCCAGACCCGGCCTTCGGCGGCGCCTTCCTGACCCGAGGTGCCGCGCAGCATCACCGGTTGCTTGTGAAGCGCGCGCATGCCGCCTTCTTCACCGGTGAAGGCGCCAAGTTCGGTCATCTCGGCCAGCACCATGGCCACGACGTCCAACGCATAGATGTCATCTTCGGAAAACTGTCGGGCGGTCTTCGACTGCACGACCAGCACGCCCAGCTTTTCGCCAACCCGCTGGATCGGGATGCCCAGGAAGGAAGAGTAAAGTTCTTCCCCCGTTTCGGGCATATAGCGAAAGCCGCGTTCCGAGGGGGCGTTGGCAGTGTTGACCGGCATGCCGCTGCGGGCGACGCGGCCGACGAGGCCTTCGCCCAGCTTCATACGGGTCTTGTGGACGGCGGCCTTCTTCAGGCCTTCGGTGGCACAAAGCTCCAGCGTTTCCGGATCGCGGAAGAGGTAGATCGAGCAGACCTCGGTCCCCATGCTGTCAGCGATGAGGTGGGTGATCTGGTCAAGCCGGTCCTGCCCCTTGCCGGGGACGGCAAGGGTGTCGCGCAGACGGCGCAGAAGCTTGCGACTGTCGCTTTCCGTCCGTTCGGGCATTCTAACCCCTTCACCCTTGTCAACTTCCTCAAGCTATAAGTGAGTTTCGGGATGAAGGGGAGAGCCGAAAACAGGCTTGTGCTGGCTTGGAGTCCGGGGGGCGTACGCATCGCCGCGCGCTGGGCGTCGAGCTCATCCATCAGGTCGTGCTGACCGACACCCAAGATCTTGGCGATGGCGGCGAAATCGGGGGGGGGCGCCGCCAGGGTCGCCGGGACCGGCCAACATGGTCAGCGGGGCGTCAACTTGACCGTGGCAGCAGTCGACGGAGTGGGGCGCCTTTTCGGTGGTCAGGTGGTCGTGGCAGATCCCGTGCGGAAACTCCGCGGTCGGGCCGGCATAGCCGGTGCATTCGTCCAGATCGGCGTCGGTGACCTCGTTGGTGTCAGGGGTGTGACGGCGAAGGATAAGACTTCCGTCGAACAATTGGTTCGAATTCCGGCAAATGCTCAGATCGCGGCAGGCAAGTTGCAGTCGAAGGGGTCAGGACGAGGCTGCCGCGCGGCGGCTGACGATGGCGGGGGCACGGTGAATCAGGGTGGGGTCGGTCAACGCTGCCACCATGAAAAGCGCGAAATCGATCCGCCGGGTGCGGTTCAGCGCAAGGATCGGGTCGCCGACATGCTCCGACCACAGCGGAAGGCCTTCGCTTTCGCCTTCCTCCAGATCGCTGCCGCGCACCACCGTCCAGTCGCGGTCCGAGGCGAAGACGCGGCTGCAAGCGCGGACCTGATCGTCGATGTCGGCAAAGCGGAAGAACCGCGCAATCGGACCGAAGAGCGCCAGTTGCAGGCGCAGGCTGCGGGAATAGCTGTCCTTGCCATCCATGCTGATGTGCCAGCCGCAGGAAAAGACCAGCCGCGCACCGGGATCTGCCAGATCAAGCACCGCTTCGGCGGTGTGGGTGGCATAGCCGCCGACACCGAAGGGGACGAGGACGGTAAGCACCCCGTCGCAACCGGCAAGCGCCTTGGCGATGACCGCGCGGTCATCCGTCCGGCCGGGAAAGAGCATTATGCGGTCGGCGTATTCGGCCAGTTTCCCCACGCTTTCCGGACGACAGACGCCCTGCACGCGGTAGCCGCGATCCAGTGCGTGGCGCAGCATGTAGCGCCCGAGTTTGCCGGATATCCCGACGATGCAGACGCGTTGCAATGCATCCTCCGCAGGTCTGGTCGTCCTGAGAAGTGTAGCTGAGCCCTTTACGTGGCACAAGTGATCGCCGCGCGGGGGGCGTGCCGGGGATGCGGGATGTCTTGGCCCCGGCACGCCCCCAGCCCCTTTCCGAAAGAAAACGGAAGTCGCGTCGATTCTCCCCCTTCTGTTTCCAGAGGGCGGGGAAAGGCGCCTAGGCCTTGTCCAGCTCGAACGTGTCGTGCAGGGCCTGCACGGCGAGTTCCATGTATTTCCGGTCGATCAGCACGGAAATCTTGATCTCTGACGTGGTGATGACCTTGATGTTCACATTCTCGGCGGCAAGGGCGGCGAACATCCGGGCGGCGACGCCGGCATGGCTGCGCATGCCGATGCCGACGACCGAAAGCTTGGCCACATCGGTGTCGGTCACAAGGTCGGCATAGACGAAGCGGCCCGCGTCACGGGCATCCTCGATGGCCTTTTTCGCGCGGGCGACCTGATTGGTCGGGCAGGAGAAGGTCATGTCGGTATAGGCACGCTTGTCGCCGGGCGCGTCGGTCTCGGAGATGTTCTGGACGATCATGTCCACGTTCACCCCCGCATCGGCAAGGGGGCCGAAGATCGCGGCAGCGATGCCGGGGCGGTCTTCGACCCGCACCAGAGTCATTTTCGCTTCGTCGCGGGAATAGGCCACGCCAGAGACGACTTTCGATTCCATGATTTCATCCTCGTCGCAGACCAGGGTTCCAGAGTTTTCGTCGGTATCTTCAAAGGAGGACAGCACCCGCAGCCGCACCTTGTAGCGCATCGCCAGTTCGACAGATCGGGTCTGCAGGACCTTGGCACCAAGGGAAGCGAGTTCCAGCATCTCTTCAAAAGCGATGCGGTCAAGCTTGCGTGCCTTGGAGGTGATGCGGGGGTCGGTAGTGTAGACGCCGTCCACGTCTGTAAAGATGTCGCAGCGTTCTGCAGCGAAGGCGGCGGCAAAGGCGACGGCCGTGGTGTCGCTGCCGCCGCGACCAAGGGTGGTGATGCGGCCTTCGTGGCTGACGCCCTGGAAACCGGCGACCACCGCGACCTTGAAGCCCTCGGCAAACTTGGCGTCGATATTGGCGCGGGGGATGTCGACGAACCGCGCTGCGGCATGGGCCGAGGTGGTCTGGATCGGCACCTGCCAACCTTGCCAGCTGCGCGCCGGGACATCCATTTCCTGCAAGGTCAGCGCCATCAGCCCGGCGGTGACGTTTTCACCGCTGGAAACCACGGCGTCATATTCGCGGGCATCGTAAAGGGGCGAGGTGCTTTCGACCCAGCCGACAAGCTCGTTTGTCTTGCCGGACATCGCGCTGACGATGACGATGACGTCATAGCCGCGCTCGACCTCGCGCTTGACCTTTTCGGCGGCGTTGCGGATCCGCGCCAGATCGGCGACCGACGTCCCGCCGAATTTCATCACCAGAAGCGGCATGGTGCCTCCCACGAACCGTCCACATCGGGCCGTCCGCATCGGGTCGGCCCAACCCGCGCGTGTCTTATGCAACGCCGGAGGTGGGCGCAAGTCCCCGGCGACCGGGGAAATGAGTGCGTGCCGCGCCAGCCGGCCCGGACGCGCAACCGGCCTAAAGCGCGCGCCAGCCGATATCGCGGCGGCAGAAGCCACCGGGCCAGTCGATCCGGTCGACCAGCCCGTAGGCGGCCTCCCGCGCTTCGGCCAGGGTGGTCCCCCGTGCGGTGACGTTCAGGACCCGGCCGCCCGCGGCGACGATGCCGCCGTCCCGTTCGGCGGTGCCGGCGTGAAACACCATGTGGCGGCTGTCCTCGGGCAGGGTGTCAAGCCTGCGGATCTGGCTGCCCCTGGCATAGGTGCCGGGATAACCGTTCGCCGCCATGACCACGGTCAGGGCGTGATCCTCGGCCCAGTTCACCTGCGCCTGTGCCAGCGCGCCTTTGGCGCAGGCCAGCATCAGGTCAAGGGCCTGCGCGCCAAGCCGCATCATCAGGACCTGGGTTTCGGGGTCGCCAAAGCGGCAGTTGTATTCGACCAGCCTCGCCTCGCCGTTTTCAATCATCAGCCCGGCATAAAGCACACCTTGATAGGGCGTGCCACGCCGCGCCATTTCACGGATCGTGGGCAGGACGATCCGGTCCATCGCCTGCTGCTGCAATGCTTCCGTAAGGACCGGGGCCGGGGAATAGGCGCCCATGCCGCCGGTGTTGGGCCCGGTGTCGCCGTCACCAACGCGCTTGTGGTCCTGGGCGGTGCCGATCGGCAGGGCGGCCGTTCCATCGGTCAGGATGAAGAAGCTGGCTTCTTCGCCAGTCATGAAATCCTCGATCACCACCTCGGCCCCCGCCGCGCCGAATTCGCCGGCGAACATGTCGTCGATGGCGGCAATCGCCTCGGCTTCGGTCATCGCGACAATCACGCCCTTGCCCGCGGCAAGACCGTCAGCCTTGACCACGATCGGCGCGCCCTTTTCGGCGATATAGGCGCGGGCGGGGCTGGCTTCGGTAAAGCGGGCGTAAGCGGCGGTCGGGGCAGCGCAGGCGTCGCAGATTTCCTTGGTGAAGGCTTTCGAGGCCTCCAGCCGGGCGGCAGCGGCAGAGGGGCCGAAGGTCAGCAGGCCCGCAGCACGGCAGGCATCGGCGACACCGGCGGCGAGCGGGGCCTCGGGTCCGACGATAACGAAGTCGACGGCGTTTTCCTCGCAGAAGGTCACGACGGTGGCGCCGTCCAGGATGTCGATGTCGGCGCATTCGGCCAGCTGGGCGATGCCGGCATTCCCTGGTGCCACGATCAGCCGGTCGCATTTGGGGTTCTGCTTCACTGCCCAGGCCAAGCTGTGTTCGCGGCCACCGGAGCCTAGGATGAGGATGTTCATGGCCGCACGCCCCCGCTTGGACTTTCGCTCAGGGCGTCATAGGGTCGGAGGAGACAGAGGGCAAGAGAGGCGCAGGGAATGGGAACAGGTGACTTCTTCTTCGCTATTCTGCTTGTTCTGGTCGTGAGCTTCTGGATGCGTCGTCGATGGCGATTCCAAGACGATCTACGAGGTTACACCAGCTTGGATCGCAAGCGATCCGAACACGAAAATGGTGAATCGGGCAGCGGTGATCGGGGCGGCGACTGATGGATCTGATCGACGACGAAACCCCCGCGCCTCAAGGAAACCAGCCGGAATACACCGTGTCGGAGCTTTCCGGCGCGGTGAAGCGGGTGATCGAGGGGGAATTCGGTCTGGTGCGGGTGCGGGGCGAAGTGGGGCGGGTGTCGCGTCCGGCCTCGGGGCACCTGTACTTTGACCTGAAGGACGACCGGTCGGTGATTGCCGCCGTGAGCTGGAAGGGCCAGGTCGCGCGGATGCAAGTGCGGCCGGAAGAGGGGATGGAGATTGTCGCCACCGGGCGGTTGACCACCTTCCCCGGCCAGTCGAAATATCAGCTGATCGTCGATGATGTGGCGCCTGCCGGGGCCGGTGCGCTGATGGCGATGCTGGAAAAGCGGCGGGCGGCGCTGGCGGCAGAAGGGCTGTTCGATGCCGGGCGAAAGCGGGCAATCCCCTTTTTGCCGAGGGTTATCGGGGTGGTCACGTCCCCGAGCGGGGCGGTGATCCGCGATATCCTGCACCGTCTGCGCGACCGGTTTCCGCGCCATGTGCTGGTCTGGCCGGTGGTCGTGCAGGGGCAGGACTGCGCGGGCCAGGTGGCGGCGGCGATCAGGGGGTTCAACGCGATTGCGCCGGGCGGGCCGATCCCGCGGCCTGACGTGCTGATCGTGGCGCGGGGTGGCGGCAGCCTGGAGGACCTCTGGGGTTTCAACGAGGAAATCGTCGTCCGGGCTGCGGCTGAAAGCGAGATCCCGCTGATCAGCGCGGTCGGGCACGAGACGGACACCACTCTGATCGATCTTGCCGCCGACCTGCGCGCGCCGACTCCCACTGCCGCGGCGGAGCTTGCGGTGCCGGTGCGGCTGGAACTCCTGGCAACGCTGGATGCGCTGGGTGCCCGGCTCCTGCGGGGCACGGTGCATGGAGTGACGGCGCGGGGCCAGAGGCTGCGCGATCTGGGGCGGGCGCTGCCAAGGCTGGAAACGCTTCTGGCGACACCCCGGCAACGGCTGGACGGGGCCGGAACCCGGCTTGGCGCGGGGCTGGGACTGGCGGTGGCCCGGAAGCGCGGCGGGTTCGACAGGGTGGCTGGGCGGGTGCAACCGGCGCTTCTGCGCGGGGCGCTGGCGCGGCAGGGCGATCTTCTGCAAGGGCGGCAGGACCGGCTTGCCCGCGCTATGGCGCAGCGGCTGGAACGCCGGCGGGACCGGCTCGCCGATCTGGCCGCGCGGCTGGCCCCGGCGTTGGCGCGGATGCTGGGTGATGCCGCGCGGCGAACGGGCGACGGACGGCGCGACCTTGGCCGATTGGCGGACCGGCTGGAAATCGCACCGGCGCAGCGGCTGGCGCGGCTGGCCGACCGGCTGGAGGCGTTGGACCGCACAAGGCTGACGCTCGGCTATGCCCAGACCCTGAAGCGCGGTTACGCCGTGGTGCGCGGGGACGGGGCGGTGGTCACCGGCAAGGCTGCAGCAGAGCGCGCGACCTCGCTGGAGATCGAGTTTCAGGATGGCCGGCTCAACCTTTCCGGCAGGGGCGCCAGGCGGGCCAAGGCTGAAGAGGGCGGCGGGCAGGGGAGCCTTTTCTGACCAGACCGCACGGGCCAAAATCCTTTGAAGGATTTTGCAAATCTTTTCGAAAAGATTTGCGGCGCTAAGATACGGGGAAGCCGTCGCAGGTGACAAAGTCCCTGGACGGATAAAGCAGGATCGGACCCGTGGCCCGATCGCCGTCCAGCCGGGCCATCAACCAGCCGCCGCGGTCGTGATAGCTCCAGCAATAGGGCTTCGGCTCGCCAATATAGTCAAAGCAGATCATATCGCCCTCGGCACGCCAGGTGCCTTCCAGGCATTGCGTCGCATCGCGCCAGATCGCGCGGCGACCGGGCAGGAAAGTCTCTACCCCGTAAAGCCCGCCGGAATTACGGGTGTCCATGGTCTTGCCCTGAACCAGTGCCTCGAAGGCGTCGGCGCCCAGCGGCGGGTCGCCTTCGGCCAGCGCTGAAACGGGCAGGGCGGTGAGGGCGAGGGCCAAGGTGAGGGTCTTCATGCTCCGACCTCCGGGCCAAAGCAGGCAAGCCGGTCGGTCGTTTCTTCGATCACCACGGGATCGACTTCTTTCGGGTTGCTGGTCAGGCGGGCCAGAAGGCCACTTGGTCCTTCGGTGACTTCCCAGCAGACCGGGTCAAGCCGGTCTTCGTAAAGAAAGCAGATTGCCGGGCCGTCGGCATACCAGTGCCCGGTCCTGCAATCTCCACCAAGGACCGTCCAGCGCACGCGGCGGTCCGGAAGGTATTGCTCCACCCCGTAGACCTGGCCGAATTCGGCCCAAGTCATGGTGCGGCCCTGGGTCAGGGCATCGAAGGCTTCTGCCGACAGTGGCGCTTCGGCCTGGGCGGCAGAGGCGGCAAGGCAGAGGCTGACCATAAGAGCCCGCACCTCAGGCTCCGATGTCCGGTCCGGGGCAGGGTAGCGGCACCTCGCTTTGGTCCACCTCGTAAAGCTCGGCCCCCGGCAGATCGTTGACCGACACCGCCACCAGAGAGCCGTCTTCCAGCCAGAAAGCCCAGCAATGCGGCGTGGGGCTGTATTCGTAGACAAAGCAGATCGTGTCCCCTTGCGGATACCAGCCGCCATACTGGCAGAGGTTTTCGGCCACGCTCCAGCGGACCTGACGGCCGGGAAGGTATTCCTCGATCCCGAAGACGCCGGCGAACTGGCGGTAGGTCAGGGTCTTGCCAAGGACATGTGCCTCGAATTCATCCGCCGACAGGGGCGTCTGCGCCAGCGCTGCCGTGGTCGTGCCAACAAGGGCGATGGCGCAAAGGGCAGACCGCATCCCTTCAGACACCGACGTCGGGACCAGCGCAGGGCAGCGGGCCGCCATCGCGCGAGGATTCAAGGATTTCCCAGCCGCCGCCTTCGCCCATGTAGCGGCCGCGGATCTGGTCGCCGTCGAGGAAGTATTGCCAGCAGGCGGGGTCTGGATCGCCCTCATATTCAAAGCAGATCTGGTCGTCTTTCTGGTACCAGACGCCATAGATGCACAGTTCGCCGTCAAAGGCCCAGCGGACGCGGCGGCCTTCGAGGTATTCCTCGGTTCCGAACAGGCCGCCGCCGTAATCATAGGTGATCGTCTCACCCACGGTGTTCGAGTCGAACTCCTCGCCGGTGAGCGGGGTTTGGGCAAAGGCAGGACTTGCGGCGGGTGTGGCGGCAAGGATCAGGGCGGCAAGCAGGTATCGCATCAAGGGCTCCGGTCAGGGCATTTGGGGAAGAGTGCCAGAGCCAGCCGGGGAAAGCCAGTCAACGAGCCGTGTCTTGCGAGGGCAGGGCCGTGGGCCGCCACCGCGCCAGATGCGGGCGGATCGCCCGGCGCCAGAGGCGGGGCATCAGGGCCATCGCGCAGGCCAGCGGCAGGGGCCAGGGCAGGCGGGGGGCCTGATCCTCGGGCGGCAGGCGCAGGGCGGGAAACGGGCGCGAGGGGTTGGCGTGGTGGTCGGAATGGCGTGGCGCGTTCAGCATCAGGGCCGAGGTGAACCAATGCGCGGTGTTCCAGCTGTGCTGCGGGCCCACCGGTTCAAGGCGGCCATCGGGGCGCATGACGCGGGTGAGGCCGTAGTGCTGGACGTAATCCGACAGCAGGATCTGGCTTTGGGCATGCAGCGCCAAAAGGACCCAGACCAAAAGCCCCGGCAGCCCGGCGATCAGAAGGGCAAGGACCAGGGCTGCGGCGCCGCCGACCAGATAGGCGGCATAGGGATGCAATCCCGGCCCCTGTCCGCGGGCGCGCAGATCGGTTTCGGCGCGCAGCCCGTCCAGAAAGCTGCCGCGCCAGGCGCGCAGGGCAAAGCGGTAGAAACTCTCGCCCGCCCGGGCGGTGTTCGGATCCTGCGGACTGGCCACGTGGCGGTGATGGACCAGCCGGTGGGCCGAGGCGTGCTGGCCGAAAAGAAGCGAGACATAGACGGTTGCGCCAAGGCGGAAAAGCTCGCGTCGCGGGCGGTGGATCAGCTCGTGCGCGGCGGGGTGGGCGACCTGTCCGAACCAGAACCCGACAGCGAGGAACAGAAGGACTCGTTCCGCCACGGCAAGGCCGCTGTCGCCGGCGATGGCCCAGACCGCCACCGGCAGGGCAGCAAGCTGGCCAAGCGCCACGCTGACCAAGAGTGCGTCGGCGGCCGGAAACTCGACCCCGTCCGCGGTCCCGACGGTCAGCGGGATCAGCTGGTCCAGCAGGACCGTCAGCACCGTCATGTAAAGGAAGGCCAGCCACAGCCAGATCCCGCCTTCCAGCGCGCCAAGCCCGATCAGCGGCAGTGGGAAAAGCGAGGCCAGCGCGAAGGCGGCAAGGGGAAGCGGGCGGGCCAGGGTGGTCATCGGACAAGCCTATCACGCCGTTTTGGCTCTGCCAGTCCCGAGATTGCCGCAGGTCGGGCTTGCGGGACTTACATCGATGCCCCAAAGGCATTAGGTGATATGACGGGCAGCAGGAGGCCGAAGAGATGTCCTTTTTCAGGAAGCTCAAGGACAGGATGTTCCGTTCGTCCGACAAGATCGGCGAGGGGCTGGAGGCGCTGGTTGCAGAGGGTGACGCGCCGCAAGCCGCGCCGCGCGAGCCGGTTCCTCAGGTGCCGGAGCCCGAGATCCCGGTGCCGCAAGAGCCGGTTCCAACCCTGCCGCAACCCGAAGCGCCGCAGCCTGGGCCGCTGGAAGTGCCAGAGCCGCCAATGCCGGAACTGCCGGAACCTTCGCTGCCCGAAATGCCACCGCCTGAGGCCTATGAGCCGCAGGCTCCTGTGTCGCTGGGACACGCCGGGGCTTACCGCAGCGGCCCGGTTCTGGAACCGCAGGTAAAGCCGGGCTTCCTTGGGCGAATGTTCGGGCGCAAGGACGAGGAACCGCGCCGAGTGCTGGACGACGCCATGCTGGAAAGCCTGGAAGAATTGCTGATCCAGGCGGACATGGGGGTCGATACTTCGGTCCGGGTGACGGCGAACATCGCTGAGGGGCGGTTCGGGCGGAAGATCTCGACCTCGGAATTGCGCGATGCGCTGGCGGCGGAAGTGGCGCGGATCATGACGCCAGTGGCGCGGCCGATGCCGATCTATCCGAAAAAGCCGCAGGTGGTGCTGGTGGTGGGCGTGAACGGGTCGGGCAAGACCACGACGATCGGCAAGCTGGCCAGCCAGTTCAAGGCGGCGGGCAAGTCGGTGGTGATCGCGGCGGGCGACACTTTCCGCGCGGCGGCGGTGGAACAGTTGCAGATCTGGGGCACGCGGGCCGGAGTTCCGGTGATGACCGCGCCCGAAGGCAGCGACCCCGCCAGTCTGGCATTCGATGCGATGACCCGCGCCGAGGCGGAAGGCGCTGATCTTCTGATGATCGACACAGCGGGGCGGTTGCAGAACCGGCAGGACCTGATGGAAGAACTGGCCAAGATCGTTCGCGTCATCCGCAAGAAGGATCCGACCGCACCGCACAACACCTTGTTGGTGCTGGATGCCACCACTGGCCAGAACGCGCTGCTGCAGGTCGAGATCTTCCGCAAGATCGCCGATGTCTCGGGCCTGGTGATGACCAAGCTGGACGGCACCGCCAAGGGCGGGGTCCTGGTGGCTTTGGCCGACAAGTTCGGTCTGCCGATACATGCAATCGGCGTAGGCGAGCAAATCGACGATCTTGCTCCCTTCGACCCTGATGATTTCGCCCGCGCGCTGGTTGGGGCGGGGGCGTGATCCGCAAGGCGTGGCTTCTGTCACTGGGTTGGCCATGCCCGCCGGGGCGCAAGGTCTGACCGGGCAGGCACTGTGTGATGCGGTCTGGACGGATCTCGCTTCGCGCGTCATGGGCTATGCGATGACCGGGGTGCCTGCTACGCTTGGCGCTGCGCCGCCCGTGTTTGACGGGGTGGTGTTCGACATCGGATGGACCCATGAGGATACTCCCTGGCGTCTCGGTCATCATCCTTGGCCTGTCCTTGCCCGCGGCGGCAGAGACGGTTTCTGCCGATTGCACGGCCCTGACTGCGGCGCTGCGATCCATCGGGGGGCAGACGCTGACAGCGCCGCCTGCCGGTCCCGAGGCCGGGTGGTGCGTGCTGGATGGGGCTATACTCAAAGGATCGGATCCCGGTTTCCCCGAGATCTCGGTCGAACGCCTGCGTTTGCGCGGGACGGTTGCGGACGGTGTTCCCGTGTCGGTCGAGCTCGAGGCTGCTGGTCTGCGGGCAAGGCCCCGGATTGGCGACCGCACCATGGATGACCGGATCCGCGCGATGCTTCAGCTGCAAAGTGCTGACCTGCGCTTCGTGGCGTCGGTCGATGCGGACACAGAGACGCTGGAACTGCGCGAGGTCGTGCTGCGCCTGTCCGGCGGGACTGAAGTCATGCTTGCCGCCGATATCCGCGGGGCGGGGCTGACCTTCGCCTCTTTTGCCGGCGGCAGCCTGACGGCGCTTGACCTCGACTGGCGGAGTGACGGCCGCCTGCTGCGCCTGGCACTGGCGATGGCCGGAGAGCGGCTGGCCGAAGGCGGGACGGAAGCCGAGGCAATCGATGCGACGCGGGCGGCGCTTCGCGCTATTGTCGAAGCGTTGCCTGAAGCGATGGTTTCGCCGGAAAGCCGCGCGGCTCTGGCCCGGATGGTCGCCGGTCTGCCGCAGGGGCGTGGCCGGTTGCGGCTGTCCCTGACCGCCACCGAAGGGATCGGCGCGTCGCGGCTGCTGCTTGCCGGGCTGTCGGACGATCCTACCGGTCCCGATGCCCTGAAACGTTTGCTCGCCGATGCACGGCTGGAAGCGAGCTGGCAGCCGTGACCTGCCCACAAAGGGCACTGAACGCCGTGTCGTCTTGATCCGGGGCTGGTTTCACGCCACATGAAGGAAAAGGTCTGCGACAGGCCTCGGATGGACAGAAAGGAATTAGCGCAGCCATGGCCGAACGCAAGATCAACCCGGTGCTGAAGCAGGTGCTGGAACTGGGGCCGACGCTGGTCTTCTTCGTGATCTACATGTGGATCAAGGACGAGACCTATCTGGTCGGCGGTACCGAGTATTCGGGATTTATTGTGGCCGCCGTGGTTCTGGTGCCGCTGCTTTTGGCCTCAATTGCGGCGCTATGGTGGCTGACGGGGGCCCTGAGCCGGATGCAGATCTTCGTTGCGGTGATGGTGGTCTTCTTCGGCGGGCTGACCGCGTGGTTCAACGACGAGAGCTTCTTCAAGATGAAGACGACCATCGTCTACGGCACTTTCGCGCTGATCCTTGGCGCCGGGTTGGTGCGCGGACGCAGCTTGCTGCAATGGGTGATGGCTGAAGCTTTGCCAATGAAACCAGAAGGTTGGATGATCCTGACCCGGCGCCTTGCGCTGATGTTCGCGGGCCTTGCCATCGCCAACGAGGTGATCTGGCGCACCCAGTCGACCGAGCTTTGGGTCAAGCTTGAGACCTTCGCGATGCCCGTCGCGCTGTTCTTGTTCCTGATGGTGCAGATCACCATGCTGAACCGATACATCATCGAACCCCAGGACGAGGACTCGTGACGCATTGCACGGGAATGCCCCTTAACGGTGCGATTCCTGCCCCAGCACTGCCTTGATCGGCCTCTAATCCCGATCATGAACTTGAGGGGGTTCGCCATGTACCGTCATCCCGCCGATCTTGTCCGCATTTTCCTGAGTCTGTTTCAGGACCTGCCGCCGATGTCGCGCGGTCTTTACCTGCCGGGCGCGGTGCTTCTGGTCGGATATCCGGTGCTGTCGGTTCTGCTGGGCTCCGATTCTGGCGATCAAGCCTTCGTGACAGCTTTCCTTGCCGCTCTGGCTGTCCGGATAGGACTGGGCTTCGAAGGCATGTTGCTGCGGATGCTCACCCGCTATTCGGCAACGCAGGCTGCGATGCTTGCGGTGCTGTTCGCCGGCCTGCCGTTGCTGGTGCTGGTCGGTGCGGACGATCCGCTGTGGAGCCAGCGCATGCAAAGCGCGTTCTACGTGATCATCGGCGGCATCTTCCTGGTGGATGTCATGAAGGGCCGTACGGCAACCGCCGCCAGCTTCTGGCCCGACGCCGAGATGCGCTGCCATCTGCCGAACCTGACCCGGATGATGGTGGTCTACAACTTCAGCTTCCTTTTGCTGAACGAAACGCTGATCTACAGCGTCGCCGCATCGCAATGGCTGGTATTCTGGGCACTGCTTCCGCTGCTTGGGCACATGGTGCTGCGGGCTCTGGTCCTGACAGTCATCAACCTGGACGACGACGGCCAGCCGGTCTGAGAGCGGTGGACCCTGCCTGAAGGCGGGGTTTGGCGGTTCAGCTTGCCACCAGACAGGCAATTTTCTTCACATTGGCGTGCAGCTGGCAAGAGCCAGCAGGCGGCGCGACAGGATGTCTTCTTCGATCCGGGGGTTCGAACTCGGTATCGTGCCGGGGCGCAGCGCCTCATCCCCAAGGGCCACCACCTCTTCGAAGCGGCCCAGGTCTGCCAGCGCCGACATCTTGTTGCGGTAGGCGCGCCGGAAGCCGGGCGCCAGCGCGATGGCGGTGTCAAAGCAGCCGAGCGCCTCTTCGAACGGTCCCGGTCCAGCGCCAGCCTGTAAGGCCCGGCATCGGCGCGAATCCGGCGGGGATCGTCGGTCATGGCCTGTTGATCGGCTGTTGCTGCTCTGGTTGCAGCCCTGCAGCAAGGCGGCAACGCGCGCGTGACGCGGTCATGACGGAAGGGTGACGGTGGCGCAAAGCCGCAATGTTGGCGCCTGCTTGACCCCGCCGGTGCCCGGGCGTATGGAAACGGTCGTGGCGCTTTGTTACCGGATTGCGGGCCACGTTAAACAAGCCGCTAAAGAGGTGAAGGGCAATGGCCCCGGCACCTTTCGGTTTGCCGGGGTTTTTTCTTGGCCTTGCGGGGTCATGATCGGGGAAGTGGCGCGATGACGAAAGACTGGAAGACCCGCACGAGCCTCGTGCATGAAGGCACCCGCCGCAGCCAGTATGGCGAGATGGCCGAGGCGATCTTTCTGACCCAGGGTTTTGTCTACCCAACAGCCGAGGCCGCCGAAGCCCGTTTCGTCAAGGCGGGCGAGGACGAGTTCATCTATGCCCGTTATGGCAACCCCACGACCAGAATGTTCGAGGAACGCATCGCGGCGCTGGAGGGGACCGAGGATGCCTTTGCCACCGCGAGCGGTATGGCGGCGGTTAGCGGGGCGCTGATGTCCTGTCTGCGGGCGGGAGACCACGTGGTCAGCTCGCGGGCGCTGTTTGGATCCTGTCTTTACGTGCTGGAAGAGGTGCTGCAACGCTTTGGCGTCAAGGTCACTTTCGTTGACGGTGCCGATCTGGACCAGTGGCGGCAGGCCGTCACGCCCGGCACCAAGGCGGTGTTCTTCGAATCGATGTCGAACCCGACGCTGGAACTGGTCGACATCCGGTCGGTCTGCGCGATCGCCCACGCGGCGGGCGCGCTGGTGATCTGCGACAACGTCTTCGCCACGCCGATCTTTTCGCGCGCGGTAGAGCAGGGGGCGGATGTTGTGGTCTATTCCACCACCAAGCATATCGACGGGCAGGGCCGTGCCTTGGGCGGCGTGGTCTGCGGCACCCGCGACTATGTTCGCAAGGTGCTGGAACCGTTCATGAAACACACCGGCGGCTCGATGAGCCCTTTTACCGCATGGATGCACTTGAACGGGATGGCGACGCTGGATCTGCGCTGCCGGGCGATGGCGGATACGGCGCTGGCCGTGGCGCGGGCGCTGGAAGGGCATGAAAAGGTGTCCAGAGTGATCTATCCGGGCCTTGCCAGCCACCCGCAGCATGGGTTGGCGATGGATCAGATGGGGTCCGGCGGCACTCTGGTGACGTTCGAGGTGAAGGGCGGCAAGGAAGCGGCCTTCCGCTTCATGAACACGCTTGAGATCACCAAGATTTCCAACAACCTTGGCGACGCCAAGACCATCGCCACCCATCCGGCCACCACCACGCACCAGCGCCTGCCGCAAGACCTGAAGGACGCGCTGGGGATCACTCCGGGCCTGATCCGGCTGTCGTTGGGGCTGGAGGACACCGGCGATCTGATCGCGGATCTGCAAGGCGCGCTGGCTCGGGCCTGAAGGGGCTTGCGATTGCGGCAAGAACGGTGTTTTCTTGGCTGGCTTGTCGCGGACCAGGGTGATCCGGGGGCGGGCTTCCCGCGTATATTGTCTGAAATTGACGGCAGCGCCGCTTTGCCTGCCTGAACCGAAAGGACTCCCCATGAATATCCACACCCCCGAGTTTGACCGCAAACCTTCGCGCGAAGAGGCGACCGCCGCACTGGCCATCTTGCGGCAATGGGCGGGGAAAGCTTCGGACGACGAGATTGCCACGCTGGATTCTGCCGTAGGTCATCTGCTGCCGGGGCGGGGCTTTTCGGAGCTGAACCGGGTCTATCCGGCGGCGTTCCGGGCCGATGCGGCCTATCGGGCGACGCTGCCAGACCTGCAGAACGGTCCCGCCAGCCTGATCCGTGGGGCGAGGGCGCAGATTCAGCATGTCGGTATCTCGAACTTTCGCCTGCCGCTGCGCTACCGGACCCGCGACGGCGGTGAGACCGTGCTGGAAACCAGCGTGACCGGCACCGTCAGCCTTGAGGCGGAAAAGAAGGGCATCAACATGAGCCGCATCATGCGGTCTTTCTATGCCCATGCGGAAAAGCAGGTCTCCTTCGGCGTGGTCGAAGCGGCGCTGGACGATTACATCGCCGATCTGGGCAGCTTTGACGCCCGCATCCAGTTGCGCCTGTCCTATCCGCTGCGGATGCCGTCGCTGCGCTCGGGGCTGTCGGGCTGGCAGTATTACGACCTTGCGCTGGAACTGGTGGAACGCGCCGGGGTACGCACGCGCATCCTGCATCTCGACTATGTCTACAGCTCGACCTGCCCCTGCTCGCTGGAGCTGAGCGAGCATGCCCGCGCGACGCGGGGGCAGCTGGCAACGCCGCATTCGCAGCGGTCGGTGGCGCGGATTTCGGTGGTGGTGCGGCCGGGGGCGGAGATCTCGGTCGAGGATCTGGTCGACATAGCCCGCGCTGCCGTGGTCACTGAAACGCAAGTGATGGTCAAGCGCGAGGACGAGCAGGCCTTTGCCGAGCTGAACGCCGCCAATCCGATCTTTGTCGAGGATGCGGCGCGCAGCTTCTGCGAGCAGCTTCGGCAGGATGCGCGGATCGGTGACTTCCGGGTGATTGCAAGCCATCAGGAAAGCCTGCACAGCCACGACGCGATCAGCCTCTTGACCGAGGGAGAGACCTTCGCCGCGGATAGCCTTGATCCGCGCCTGTTCCAAAGCCTGATCCACGCCGGTTAGGCGGGGATGCCAGCCTGATGCCGATTGACGGGGCGGCGCGGTCCGCGTAGCCATGCCCAACCATGGTTGACCTCCGCCCCGTCGCCTATGTCATCGGCCGCATCCTGATCGTGCTTGCGATCCTGATGCTGGCTCCTGGCGTCATCGATTGGCGGGCCGGGCTGGACAACGGCGCCGCCTTTGCCGCCTCGGCCGCGATCACCGGGGTGATCGGTGGTGCCTTGACCCTGTCCACCGGCAATGCGCTGGGCAAGTCGCTGGACACCCGGCAGGCCTATCTTCTGACCGCGAGCATCTGGACGCTGGTGCCGCTGTTCGGCGCGCTGCCCTTTTACATCGGCGCGCCGGGCCTCAGCCTGCTACACGCCTATTTCGAAGCGGTTTCGGGCATCACGACGACCGGGGCCACGGTGATCTACGGGCTGGACGACCTGCCGATCGGCATGAACCTTTGGCGGGGGATGCTGAACTGGCTGGGAGGCCTCGGTATCGCCTTCATCGCGATGATCTTCCTGCCGCTGATGCGGATCGGCGGGATGCAGTTTTTCCGCACCGAAGGCTTCGACACATTCGGCAAGGCCCTGCCGCGCGCGACCGACATCGCCCGCCAGCTCCTCGTCGTCTATTTCGGGCTGACGGTGACCTGTATCGCGGTCTATTCCGCCATCGGGATGACTGCGCTCGACGCGGTGGTGAACGGCTTGGCGACCATTGCAACCGGCGGCTTTTCGCCGTCGGATGAGTCCTTCAACAAGTACATCGGGGCCGGCGAGTATTTCGGCGCGCTGTTCATGATCTTGGGCAGCCTGCCCTATATCCGCTATGTGCAGCTGGTGAACGGCTCGGCCCGGCCCTTGTGGCAGGACAGCCAGGCTCGGGCTTATCTGCTGTGGCTTGGCTTTGCTGTCGTCGTGATCTGGGTTTGGCGGGTGCTGACGACCGGGGCACCGCTGGAGCCGACCTTCCGCGAGACGCTCTTCAACCTCACCTCCATCATGTCCTCGTCCGGGTTCTTTTCCGGCACCTTCCCCACCTGGGGCGGACTGATGTTGGTGGTGGCCTTCGTGATCGGGGTGATCGGGGCCTGTTCCGGGTCATCCGCCGCCGGGCTGTCGGTTTTCCGCGTCCAGCTGGTGGCGGCCGTCCTGAAGCGCGAGATCCGGCGGATCGGCAGCCCTTCCAGCGTGGACCCGATCCGCTATGACGGGCGCTCGGTCGAGGAGGACGTGCTGAACGCGCTCATCCTGTTCGTGTCGAGCTACATCCTGATCCTTGGGATCATGAGCGTGGCGCTGACCCTTTTTGGCGTCGATACGGTCTCGGCGCTGTTCGCGGTCTGGACGACCCTTGGCAATGTCGGCTACGGCTTCGGCCCACTGGTCGAGCGCACCGGCACGTTCGTCGACTTCCCGCCCGGCGCGATCGCGATCATGACGCTGTGCATGATCCTTGGCCGCCTGGGCCTGCTGGCGGTTCTGGTGCTGGTCCTGCCCAGCTTCTGGCGACGCTAGTCCCAGCAGGACACAAGGACGATCATCCCGCTCCGGTGGTATCCGGAACCGGGCCGCCTGCGTCGACAGACAGCGTTTCGATGGCCAGGCCTTTCAGGCCAGACCCACCGTTGAGGCCGGTCACATCCTCCAGCCTGCCGAAGGTCATCACTTGGGCCGGCAGGCGGTGCCATTCCGAGCCGCCGCGGGCGGGGCAACCGCCAGAAATGTCGTCATGAACAGGGCAAAGACGGCAACGGGTCTGAAAATCACGGTGGGTGCACTGAGGCTTCACGGGCAATCGCGGTCGGCGTCAGGGATCAAGCCGCCCGCAGCAAGGGTCTGACTGGCCGCCCGGTGGTCACAAGATCGTCGGGCGGGGCCAGCTCTTTCCGGAATTGACCCTGTCGGGCCCAATGGATAGGGAAGGCGCAACCATTTCCCGCCGCAAGTCTGGACGCCGCAGCCATGTCTGACGCCACCACCACGCCCCGCAGCTTTCAGGAAATCATCCTGCGCCTGCAAGGTTACTGGGCCGCCAAGGGCTGTGCGATCCTGCAGCCCTATGACATGGAAGTGGGGGCAGGCACCTTTCACCCGGCAACCACGCTGCGTTCGCTTGGCACCCGGCCGTGGGCGGCTGCCTATGTGCAGCCCTCGCGCCGCCCGACCGATGGGCGCTATGGAGAAAACCCGAACCGGTTGCAGCATTACTACCAGTATCAGGTGATCATCAAACCCTCGCCGCCGGATCTGCAGGACCTTTACCTCGGTTCGCTGGCTGCCATCGGGATCGACCTTGGCGTCCACGACATCCGCTTTGTCGAAGACGACTGGGAAAGCCCGACCCTTGGCGCGTGGGGTCTGGGATGGGAGGTCTGGTGCGACGGGATGGAGGTCAGCCAGTTCACCTATTTCCAGCAGGTCGGCGGCCATGACTGCAAGCCCGTCAGTGGCGAGCTGACCTATGGGCTGGAACGGCTGGCGATGTATGTGATGGGAGTCGATCATGTGATGGACATGCCGTTCAACGATCCCGACAGCCCGATCCCGTTGAAATACGGCGATATCTTCCGCCAGACGGAAGAGGAATACAGCCGCCACAACTTTGACCAGGCCGATACCGAGATGCTGTTCCAGCACTTCAAGGACGCCGAGGCCGAATGCGACCGCATCCTTGCCGCCGTCCAGCCCGACAAGGCGGGGCGCAGCATCGTCATGGCGCATCCGGCCTATGACCAGACGATCAAGGCCAGCCACATCTTCAACCTGCTGGATGCGCGTGGGGTGATTTCGGTCACCGAGCGGCAGGCCTATATCGGCCGCGTTCGCGCGCTGGCCAAGAAATGCGCCGATGCCTTCCGGCAGACGCCAGCGGGGGCAGACCTATGAATGGCGGGCGGCTTGCAGTGGGAGCAATGCTCTTGATCGCGGCACTTGGTGGCGTGGTCATGTGGTATCTGCAGGTCTACGCGTTCTATGAACCAGTGACCTTCCAGCCGGGGCAGGAGATTCGCCTGACCCCGATCATCGGTGCCACGCCCGAAGCCATCCCGGCCGAAAACGCGACCGGGATCGACAGCGAAAGCTCTCCGATCCGGTTCCGCGCCTGCTTTACCACGACCCTGAGCCTCGCCGAACTGACCGAGACCTATCAGACCTACGAAGGCGCCGAACCTCTGATCGCGCCCGGCTGGTTCGATTGCTTCGATGCCCGGGCCATCGGCACCGCGCTGGAACGGGGCGAGGCGCTGGCTTTCCTGTCGGAGGCAGGCATCCGCCCCGGCGTCAACCGCGTCGTCGCCGTCTTTCCCGATGGCCGGGCCTATGCCTGGCACCAGTTGAACGACAGCCTCAAGGACTGATCCAATGGCCGACCTTCTGATCGAACTCTTTTCAGAGGAAATCCCGGCGCGGATGCAGGCCCGCGCACGCGAGGATCTGAAGAAGCTGGTGACCGATGGTCTGGTCGAGGCTGGGCTGACCTACGCCTCGGCGGGGGCGTTTTCCACGCCGCGGCGGCTGGTGTTGTCGGTCGATGGTCTGACCGCCGAATCCCGCCCCGTGCGCGAAGAACGGAAGGGTCCGAACACCACCGCCCCGGCTGCGGCGGTCGAAGGCTTCCTGCGCTCGACCGGGTTGACGCTGGACCAGTTGGAACGCCGCGCCGACAAGAAGGGCGAAACCTTCTACGCAGTGGTCGAAAAGCCCGGTCGGAAGGCCGACGCCATCGTGGCCGAGGTGCTGGACACCACGATCCGCGCCTTCCCCTGGCCAAAGTCGATGCGCTGGGGCAACGGCTCCTTGCGCTGGGTGCGGCCGTTGCAGTCGATCCTCTGCCTCTTGACGGATGAGACCGGCGCGCATGTCGTGCCGCTGACGGTCGATGGCATCGAGGCGGGCAACACCACCGAAGGCCACCGTTTCATGGGGATGGGGCGGTTCACCGTTTCGGGCTTTGACGACTACGCGGTCAAGCTGAAGCGCGCCAAGGTGGTGCTGGAGTTCTCCGAGCGGGAGGCTGCGATCTGGCAGGGCGCGCAGAATCTCGCCTTTGCCGCCGGCATGGAAGTCGTCCCCGATCCCGGCCTTCTGGCCGAGGTGGCGGGGCTGGTCGAATGGCCCGTGCCGCTGATGGGCCGCATCGGCGAAGCGTTCCTTGGCCTGCCTCCCGAGGTGTTGCAAACCTCGATGAAGGAGCATCAGAAGTTCTTTTCGGTCAGGAACCCCAAGACCGGCCGGATTGAGGGCTTTGTGACCGTCGCCAATATCGAGGCGGCGGATGGTGGGGCGGTGATCCTGAAGGGCAACCAGAAGGTGCTGTCAGCGCGGCTGTCGGACGCCAAGTTCTTCTGGGAGAATGACTTGCGGGTGGCGAAGACGGGGATGGGTGAGTGGGCGGAGGGACTGAAATCGGTCACCTTCCACAACAAGCTTGGGTCTCAGGCCGAGCGGATCGACCGCATCGCCGCGCTGGCGCGCGAGATTGCGCCATTGGTCGGGGCGGATGCTGGGGAGGCGGAACGCGCCGCGCGTATTGCCAAACTGGACCTGCAGAGCGCCATGGTCGGGGAATTCCCGGAGTTGCAGGGCGTAATGGGCCGCTACTACGCGCTGGAGGCCGGGGAGAATCCTGCCGTCGCCGATGCCGCTCCTGACCATTGGCGGCCTAAGGGCGAGAGTGATGGGGTGCCTTCGGACCCTGTGTCGGTAGCCTTGGCGCTGGCCGACAAGATCGACACGCTGACCGGGTTCTGGGCGATTGACGAGAAGCCGACGGGGAGCAAGGACCCGTTTGCGCTGCGGCGGGCGGCGTTGGGGGTGATCCGGTTGGTGCTCGAAAATGCCCTTCGCTTCAGCTTGCTGAGAGGGCCTTTCCGCAAAGGCGCTGATCTAGTGGGCGAACGTGAGGCAGCCTTTGCTGATGTCAACGACCTCCTCGCCTTCCTCCACGACCGTCTCAAGGTCACCCTCCGCGACCAAGGTGTCCCGCACGATATTATCGACGCTTGCCTTGCCATGCCCGGCAATGACGACCTGACGCTGCTGGTGAAACGGGCCACTGCCCTTTCCGAGACGCTGAAGACCGAGGACGGGGCGAACCTGCTGCAAGGCTACAAGCGGGCCAACAACATTCTGGCCCAGGCCGAGGCAAAGGATGGCGTCGAATACTCCTACGGCGCGGACCCGAAGTTTGCGGAAGCCGACGAGGAACGCGCGCTCTTCGCGGCCCTCGACCGGGCCGAGGCGACCATCACCCCGGCCATGGCGGCGGAGGACTTCGCCACCGCCATGGCCGCGATGGCCGCCCTCCGCGCGCCCATCGACGCCTTCTTTACCGCCGTGCAGGTGAACAGCGACAACCCGGTGATCCGGCGGAATCGCCTCAACCTCATGCACCGAATCCGGGCCGTCTGTTCCGGCGTTGCCGATCTTTCGCGCATCGAGGGCTGAAAGCGGCGCCAAATTCGTCACCGCGCAGAAATGTCACGCTTGTATGACAAGTCTTTCGGCGTATGCTGCAGGTGAACAAAAGGTGCTGCGGTGCAGAAACACGATCCGATTCCGGAATTCGCACAGGTCAGCCCCTCGGCTGCCATTTCTGCGGTCACGCATGGCTGGCGGGCGAAATGCCTGCAACGCCTTGTGCGGCTGGAGCTGCCGGTGCCGAAATCCGTTGCACTTCCCGCCACCACCGTCCGCTCAATTGCGGCGGGGCATGGGGTGGATGCCACTGGAATCCTTGATCATTTCGGCGACGGACCACTGATTTCCGTCCGCCCCTCGCCCGCCAACCCCGATTGGGGCGGTCCGGCCACCATCCTCAACATCGGGTTGAACGCCAAGCGCCACGCCCGCCTTGCCGAAACCCATGGCGAGGCGGCGGCGGACGCGCTTTACCTGCGTTTCATTCAGTCCTACGCGATTCACGTCGCGCGGCTGGACCCCGAGGAATTCGACAGCCTGAAACCGGGGCCCGGTGCCCTGCGCGAGGCGCTGCGGCTTTACGAGGTCGAGACCGACGAACCCTTCCCCGAAGACGCCGCGCGGCAACTGTCCGAGGTGCTGCGCAGCATGGCCCGGGCCTGGGAAGGCACCTCAGCCCGTCTGCTGCGCCAGGCCAAGGGCGCGCCGGACAAGGCGGCGCTGGGCCTTGTGGTGCAGGAGATGGCGCAGGGAATCGGCGTCGGGATTTCGGGTTCCGGGGTGATCCAGTTCGTCGATCCGGTCACCGGCCAACGTCAGATCACCGGGCGCTATCTGGGCCAATCGCAGGGCCGAGATGCGCTGAGGACGACCGAGGCGATGTATCTTACCCGCGATCCGCGCGGGCCATCTCTGGAAGAGGTCGCGCCCGAGATCTTTGCCACGCTGGTCGGGCATGGCGCGATCTGCCGCGCCCGCCTGCGCGAGGAAATGCAGATCGAGTTTACCGTCGAGGATGGCCGCCTGGCCGTGCTGGACGCGATCAAGGTGCAGCGGTCGGCTCGGGCGAATCTGCGGATTGCGGTGGCTTTGGCCGAAGACGGGGTGATTCCGCGCGAAGAGGCGGTGATGCGGGTCGAACCGCGCGCCTTGTCGGAACTGTTGCACCATCAGGTTGATCCACGCGGCGCGCGCGATGTCTTTGCCCGCGGCATCGCGGCCAGCCCCGGGGCTGCGACGGGGCGGCTGGTGTTCTCGTCTTCGGCTGCGCAAGCCAGTGCGTCGCGCGGCGAAGCGTGCATTCTGGTGCGCCGCGAAACCTCGCCCGAGGATATTCGCGGCATGCATTCGGCGGCGGCGGTGCTGACTGAACGCGGCGGCATGACCAGCCACGCGGCGGTGATCGCGCGCGGGCTGGGGTTGCCTTGCGTGGTCGGTGCATCGGAACTGCGGCTGGATGCGCGCGAAAAGAAGCTGACGGCTGCGGACGGGCGCGTCTTTCGCGAAGGCGACATGGTGACGCTGGACGGCTCGAAGGGCGAGGCGTTGGCGGGGGCCGCCGAAATGCTGCCCCCGGCGCTGGACGACTGTTTCCGTCGACTGCTGAGCTGGGCAGACGAGTTGCGCGACATCGGCATCCGCGCCAATGCCGACACGCCCGCCGACGCCGAAACCGCCCGCAAGTTCGAA
>PNJK01000012.1 GCA_013821825.1 Rhodobacter sp. | reverse complement strand
GCCTCGGTGGCGCGGATGCAGGGGCGGTCCATGAACTCGATCGCCACCGGCAGAAGCCCGGCCCGGATGATGTCAGCCACGCAGGCCCCGGCCACTTCGTTCGAGTTGAACCCGACCAGCACCGGACGTGCCCCTTCAGGCTTTGGCAGGATGCGCAGCCACGCCTCTGTCACCACGCCAAGCTGGCCTTCAGACCCGCAGACCACACCGAGCAAGTCCAGCCCCGAAGGTTCCCCCCATGGCCCGCCCAGCGTCACCACTGTGCCATCCATCTTGACCAGCGTGACGCCCAGAAGGTTGTTCGTCGTCACCCCGTATTTCAGGCAATGCGCCCCGCCCGAGTTCATCGCGACATTCCCGGCGATGGCGCAGGCCAGTTGGCTGGACGGGTCGGGGGCATAGAAGAACCCCTCCGCCTCGACCGCGCCCGAAACCGAAAGGTTGGTTCGCCCGGATTGCACCCGGATGTAGCGGTTGTCGTAATCCGTCTCGATCACCGCATTCATCCGCGCGACCCCCAGGATCACGCTGTCGGCCGTCGGCAAAGCGCCCCCGGCCAGCGAGGTGCCCGATCCGCGCGGCACCACCGGCACCCCCTCTTCCCAGCAGGCGCGCAGCACGGCGGCAACCTCTTCGGTCGTGCGCGGCAGGACGGCGGCCAGGGGCGGGCAGCGGTAGGCAGTCAAGGCGTCGCACTCATAGACGCGCAGTTCGGCCAGGTCGTCGATCACGGCATCATCGGGAAGAACCCCGCGCAGCCGGGCGACGATCCGCGCCTTGGCAGACAGGATGGCAGCATCGGGCAGCGGCATTTCCATGACAGTCTCCCCCTATTGGTAAATAAATATAACCAATTTTACCGGATGACAAGGAAAAACCCGGCCCATAGTGTTCCGGGCATGGAACTTCCTCTTGGCCCCCTTGCCACCCTGGACGCTGTGGCGCTTGCCGCACTTGTCGTGTTGTGGCTGGCCTCGGGCTGGCTGATCGAGCATCCGCCCCGCAGTCTGCCATCGGTGTCGATCCTGATGCAAGAGTTCCGGCGCGACTGGATGCGCACCTTCGTGACCCGCCAGCCCCGGATCTTCGATGCCACCGTGATCGACAGCCTCCGGCAGGGCACAGCCTTTTTCGCCTCGGCCTCGATGATCGCCATCGGCGGCGGTATTGCCGTGATCGGCAACTCCCGCACGGTCGAGTCGCTGGCCGCCGATCTGCCTCTGGCCCCCGGCGGCCTTGAGTTTGCGCTGCATATGTTGCCGGTGATCGGCCTGCTGGCCAATGCGCTGCTGAAGTTTGTCTGGGCGCATCGGCTGTTCGGCTATTGCTCGATCCTGATGGCGGCGGTGCCAAACGAACCGACCGATCCGCTTGCTTTCCACCGGGCAAGTCAGGCGGCCGAGATCAACATAACGGCGGCGAAAAGCTTCAACCGGGGCCTGCGGTCGATCTATTTCGCGCTGGCCGCACTTGGCTGGCTGCTGGGCGCCTATGGCCTGATTGTCGCCAGCATCGGCGCCACAGCCATCCTCCTGCGCCGCGAGTTCTACTCGCATTCCCGCATCGTCATGCTTAGCCAGCCGGGCCACACGGCAACGTGAGTCTGCGCCCGCCGTGACCTGTGCCACTCTGCCGGAATGCTGCGCGCCCTGATCCCCTTGCTGGCCATCCTTGCCCTTCCCGCCGTGGCACGGGCCGACCCGCCCGAAGTCGTCGCCGCCACTGCCACCCAGAACGGCGGGACCTGGAGTTTCGACGTGACCCTTGCCCATCCCGACACTGGCTGGGACCATTACGCCGACGCCTGGCAGATCGAGACCGCCGATGGCACCGTGCTTGGCATCCGCGAACTTGCGCATCCCCACGTCGAGGAACAACCTTTCACCCGCAGCCTGTCCGGCGTCACCTTGCCCGAAGGGCTGGAGGAGGTGGTGATCCGCCCCCGCTGCCTCGTGGATGGCTGGGCGGGCGAGAGCTTCCGTTTGCGCCTGCCGTGAAACCGGTCAGATCACGCCCCGGTCGCGCGATGCGATAGCCAAAGCGCCACCTTGCCCGCCACCGCCTCGCCGGACAGCCGCGCCCCGGCGGCGGTCTGTTTCAGGCCCCCGGCCAAAGCCTCACCGGCAAACCAGATCTTTTCATCCACGGGCTCGGCCAGAACCTCGCGCGCATGCGGCTTGCCGGGACGTGCGGCGGCATAGGCTCCACGGACATGCCGTTCGGCTCCCCAGTTGGTCATCGCACCGCGGGTCACGGCGTGCCGCGCCTCTGACCCGAACATCTCCACCAGCCGGTCGGTCACGAAATCGACCGCCGCCGCGCGTCCGGCTGCCTCCATCTCCCAGGCGAAATCGCCGCCGACAAAACCGACCAGCAGGTCAAGGTCGAAGGGGAAGGCCAGGAAATAGAGATCATGGCGCGCGTGACGCTCCATCAATACATCGTCGAACGGTTTCAGCCCCAGCCGGGTGCCTTCGATCTTCACCGGAACCTTGGTCAGCAGTCCCATCGGCAGATCGAAGATCGCCTCCTGATGCCGCTCGGGAAGGTCGGGCGTGAAGGCGATGTCCTCGAAGGCCAGCACCCCGGTCGAGACCGTGACGATCACCGCCCGCGCCCGGATCGTCCCTGCGTTAGTCTCCACTTCCACCCCCGGCCCATCCCAGCGGATGCGCCGGACCGGGGTCGAAAGCCGCACTGGCACATCCGCCCCCCAGCGATGGATCAGCGCGCCGAAGCCTTCCCTGGTGAAGTAGTTCGGATCCAGATCCGCGGCACTCCGGAAATCGGCCACCGAAATCTCGTCATCATCCGCGCCGAAATCCATCGGCCCGGCAAAGGTGGCGCTGACCCGCAGCGCATGGCAGCCTTCCACAACCGAGGACAGCCGGTCGTCACCGCTGCGATGCCGGTCGATGCAAGCCATTAGCTCGGCTTCGGCCATGCGCTCTTCAGCCATCTGTTCTGCCGTGGCCCGGCGCTTGCCGAACCACAGGTGATCGAGGCCCATGTCATGATGCTGCAAGGTCCAGCCAGCGGCCTGCGCTTCGGCAAAGAACGGGTTGCGGTCGGCAGCATGGAGCCAGGCGCAGCCGACGTCGAAGGGAACCCCGAAATCATCGCTTGTGGTCCAGGCCCGGCCCCCGATGCGGTCCATCGCCTCCAGCACCAGGAAGGTTGCCCCCGCCTCACGCAGGCGCTTGGCAGCCGCCAGCCCGGCGCAGCCCGCGCCCACGATCACCACATCCACGTCCGTCATCCGAAATCCCCCCACACTGAACTGCGGTCAGGATGACGGTCCCGTCGATTCGCGCCAATGATCTTGGCAGGCCCGACCCCTACAGCCTGCTTTTGCCCTGTTCCCTGCTCGTTACAAGATACTCGCCGTGGAGTTCGGGGTGGACTACCCCCGGTGCGCCGCCAGCCGTGGGCGCACGCCGCACCCCATGATCAAGCTGCACGCGCGCCCTTGCGGCCTTCGACCAGCCAGGCTGCCACGGCCAACCCAGCGGCAAGCAAGAGCCAGAGCCAGGCCGGCAGAAGAGCGACCACATTCACATCTGCCGTCAGATAGGCCTGACGCGGCGTCACTCCGATCCAGCCGCGCCCTGCGGCGGGCCGCCCCTCGGCTACCGCGCGGATATCGGGCATCCCGTCCTCAAGCCGCGTGACGCCGCCCAACGTGGCCTCGGCCAGAGGGGCCAGGTCCGCACCGCTGGCAATCGTCTCGACGAATTCGCGCGGGGCGGCGGGGCCGACGGCGATGACCCGTGTAAGATCGCCCTGTTCCAGCCGGTAAAGCCCCAGCAACGGCGCGGTCCATGCGGCCTCGAACCGGCCCGGGCCTGCCTCGGGCATCTCCAGCACCACCACTGCCCCGTCCGGCCCGGTGATCGTGACCGGACCCGGAGGCTCCTCGGCCAGCGAGCGGCGGGTGATTGTCACCGCTTGCGCGCGCACCTCGGCGGTCAGGGTTTCTTCCTCCAGCTCGGGTTCCTTCAGCATCCAGTGCGCCAGCCGGCGCAGAAGCTCCAGCTGCGGCCCGCCGCCCTCAAACCCGCGGCCCCAAAGCCAGGCCTGGTCCGAGGCCAAGACCGCGATGCGCCCCTGATCCACGCGGTTCAGGACCAGCAAAGGCAGGTCGCGCGGGCCGGTCATCAGGACCTGGCCGTCCAGATACTCCACCTCGATCGCCCGGAACCAGCGGCCCCAACCGCCTTCCGGCGCGGCCTCTTCCAGCCCCTCGGTCACCGGATGCCGGCGGCCAAGGTCGGTCAGCGCCGGGCGAAAGCCTTCCTCGACCACCTGCGCCGTGGGCGCGACTGGCAGGATTTCCGACAGGGGCGAGCGGTAAAGGCTGTCCACCGCCCCGTATTCCGGTCCCGCCGCTACCAGAACCGTGCCGCCATTGCGGACGTATTGCACCACGTTCTCGATATAGGACATCGGCAGGATGCCCCGCATGCGGTAGCGGTCGAAGATGATCAGGTCAAACTCCTCGATCTTCTCGATGAAGAGTTCCCGCGTTGGAAAGGCGATCAGCGACAGTTCGTCCACCGGCACCCCGTCCTGCTTTTCCGGCGGGCGCAGGATGGTGAAGTGCACCAGATCGACCGACGCATCCGACTTCAGAAGGTTGCGCCAGACCCGTTCGCCCGCATGCGGCTCGCCCGAGACCAGAAGCACCCGCAACCGGTCGCGCACGCCGTTGATCTGGACCGCTGCGGCATTGTTGCGGTCAGTCAGCTCGCCCTCGACGGGGGCGACGCTGAACTGCAGCACGTTCATCCCGCCATGCGGCAGGGTGACCGGCAGGTCCAGATCCTGATTGACCGGCACGGTGTAGGTCGCCGGTTCCTCGGCGTCGATCGAGATGGTCATCGCCACCTCCTGCCCGGCCGAGGCTGGCACGGCGCCGATATCCTCGATCCGAAGGGTCAGGTTGAACTCCTCGCCGATGATCGCGAAGGCCGGCGCGTCCTTGACGACCAGACGGCGGTCCCAATCCGCCTCTTCGCCTGTCAGCAGCACCTGCAATGGCGCCGGCAGGTTCGGCACCAATCCCAGGTCATGCACCCTGCCGTCAGTAATCATGATCGCCCCGGCAACCCGGGCGCGGGGCTCTTCGGCCAGGGCCTCTGCCAGCGCGGTCAGGGCCAGCGTTCCGGCATCCTCTTCGCCATCGCTGACACGGCGGATGCGCAGTTCGGTGTTCGGCAGGCCCGCAACTTCGGCCTCCACCGCAGCCACAGCCTCGGCCACCTGCGCCGCCCGGTTGCCAAGGCTTTGCGAGGCGCTGTCGTCCACCACCAGAATGACGATATCCGTTAGAGGCGCCCGCTCTTCCTCCTGCAAGGCAGGGTTCGCCAGCGCCGCCAGCACCGCCGCAAGGCCAAGCGCCCGCAGCCACCAGCCGCCAAGCCCGCGCCACAGCGCCAGCGCGACCAGAGCCACCGAAGCTGCTGCCAGCACGAAGATCACGGGCCAGCCGACCAGAGGTGCAAAGACGATGGATTGGGTCATTGCCCCAGCCTTTCCAGCAGCGCCGGCACGTGGACCTGATCCGACTTATAGTTTCCGGTCAGCACATACATGATCAGGTTTATCCCGAAGCGATACGCGATCTCCCGCTGCCGCTCGCCTGCAAAGCCCCGGCCTACCGGCAGAAGCGGCACCCCGATATCATCAACCGCCCAGGCCGCAGCCCAATCATTGCCGCCGATCACCACTGGCGTCACCCCGTCGTTCAGGTTGCGGAACGGCATTCCCTCCGCCGCTTCGGCAGCGGCCATCGGGGCGGCTTCGACCCAGATCGGACCCCGCGCATAACGGCCGGGGAATTCCTGCAACAGATAGAAGGTCCGGGTCAGCACATGGTCACCCGGCATCTGCTCCAGCGGCGGGATATCCAGGCCCGAGGCGATCACCTGCAAGGCCTTCCCTTCAGGGGTCGCTCCGCCAAAACCCGCCACATCGGCATCGCGGGTGTCGAACAGGATCATCCCCCCGGTCCGCAGATAGCGGTTCAGCTTCTCATAGGCCTCGGGCGAGGGCTGCGCCTGCCCGGCGGTGATCGGCCAGTAGAGGAAGGGGAAAAACGCCAGCTCGTCGCGTTCGATATCCACGCCGATCGGCAGTTGCGGCTCGACCGAGGTGCGCTGCCAAAGCTGGTTGCCAAGGCCGGTCAGCCCTGCCGTCGCGATCTGGTCGACCTGCGCATCGCCAGTCAGGACATGCGCCAGCACGACGGCCGTCGTCGCCTGCAGTGCCAGCGCGTCATTCGGAAGCGAGGTGTCCTGCGCCCGCGCCTCGCCCGCGGGGACGAGCGCGACCAGCAGCACCGCAGCCCCGCGCCGCAGGCCGGACAACCGCCCCGCAACCCACAAGGCCGCCAGCACGTCGATCAGCAACAGCGCCAATCCTGCGGTCAGGAAGGCGCCCTTGAGGGCCTGCGCCTCGCGGCCCTCAAGCCCCTCGACGGGAACGCTTGCGGGCCAGACTGCGGGCAAGAGTTCCGTCTCCGGGCCCATCACGTTCAGGGCCACCCGCCGATCCGCCCCCGCATAAAGTCCCGGCGGCATCGCCAGGGTCGGCCCGCCCGTGATCGCACCCGCCAGAGCCTCGCCCTCGGCGCCGGGCAATTCGCCGGCGTCCGACAACTGGCCATAGGCGTCCAGCACCACCTCGGGCGACCAGACTTGCCCGGCAAGGTCCGCCGCCTCAGGCAGAGCGGGACGGGTGGAAACCGCCAACCGCTCCAGCATCTGCACGAAAAGACCCGAGAGCGGCAGCGAAGACCATTCCGCATTTGCCGTCACATGCACCAGCACCACCTGTCCGTCGCCCACCACCTTGCGGGTGACGAGGGGCGTGCCGTCATCCAGCGCAGCGATCGTGCGCTCTGCCAGTTCCGGGCCGGGCTGCGCCAGCACCTGCCCCCGCACCACCACGTCATCCGGAGCCACCAGCCCGAAAAAGGGCGAGCCTTCGGTGAAGGGGGCCAAGGCCTTGGGTTCTCCCCAGCTCATCGTGCCGCCAACCGTGCGCCCGCCCTCGCGCAGACGCACCGGCAGCAGGGGGTCTTCCTCGAACCGGCTGACATCGCTGGCCGCCAGACGCGGCCCGGCAAAGCGCAGAAGCAGGCCCCCCTCCTCCAGCCAGTCCAGCGTCGCGTCCGTCTCGGTCTGCGTCAGCCGCGCAACATCGGCCAGAATCACCACATCCGGGTTGGCCAGCAGAACCTCGGTCAGACTGCCGTCGATAATCTCGGCCACCGGCTCCAGCGCCTGCCGCAGGTAATGGAGCGGAGACAGCAGCTGCAGCGCCTCCTGATCCGGTCCCGCCCCGATCAGCGCGATCTTGCGGCGTTTCAGGCTGTCATCGGCAAGGGACACTGCCCCAGCCGTCCGTGCAGCCTCAAGTTCAAAGCGGGTAATGCGGTTGCGCAGTTCGGGCGGAACGTCCAGCATCGCCTCGGCCCGCGCCTCACCGGCAGCGAAGGGCAGCGTCACCCGCGCCAGTTCCCGTTCGATCCCCGCAGGGTCCGGCCCGCGCGCAATCACCTCGACCGCCACGGCGTCGGCCGCCGGCATGCGGCTGGCGGCGACCACGACCCTGCCTTCATCGAACCCCGCCGGATGCAGGCCCAGCACCGGGCGCGGGCTTTCGATCACCCGGACCGGTCCCATGGCCTCCAATGCGACCAGAAGGTCCTCACGCCCCGGATGCGCGAGGCCGTCCGACAGCCAGACCGTCTCGAAGCCGCCATCCGGCAGGACAGCGGCCCACTGGGCAAAGCCCGCAGGCGCCCAGGCTTGCGGCTGCAACCCTGCCGCCCGGCCTGCCCAGGCCTCGGCGGTCTGAAACTGCACCGCTTCCGGGACGTCGGTCAGCCGGATCAACGCTACCGCGCGCCCTTCGGCCCCGGCCTCCTCGACCAAAGCCTCCACCTTTTCCGCCCGGCGCGGCCAGTCTCGGGCATCAGCCCAGGACCCATCGACCGCCACCAGCAACGGCCCGGAACCGCCTCCCCTCACGTCGGGGTTCAGGATCGGTCCGGCGAAGCCGATAATCGCCGCTGCAACCGCCAGCATCCGCAGCAGCAACAGCCACCACGGCGTCTTGTCGGTTTCACTTTCCTCATCCTTCAGGCCCAGAAGCAGCGCCACGCCGGGAAACCGCCGCCGGATCGGCGCAGGCGGCACGGCGCGCAGCAGGAACCACAGGATCGGCAAGGCGATCAGCGCCAGCAAGAGCCAGGGGATCGCAAAACCGACAGGGCCGATCATGAACATCAGCGCCCCCCCTGCAACGCAGCATAGGCCCAGAGAAGCGCCGATTGCGCCGGATGCCCGGTGTGATGCGTGGTGAAATGCCAGCCCACGGCCCGGGCCAGCGTCGCCAGCCGGTCCTTGCGTTCCGCCAGCCGCGCCAGATAGCGGTCGCGCAGATCGCCCGCGCGCTGGGTTTCATGCCGCATCGTGCCGCCCATCGATTCAAAGATCGTGCGACCGTCGAAGGGAAACTCCTCCTCGGCCGGGTCAAGGATCTGGATCAGGACGCCCTTCACCCCCCGGTCCGCGGCCCGTGCCAATCCCGCCTCGACCGCCGTCAGGTCGCCGAGGAAATCCGAAAGAAACACCGCCCGACCATGGCTGACCATGCCTTCGGTTTCGGGCGCACCGTATTCCCCGTCCGCTTCCTCACCCGCCAGCCGCGCCGCCAACCGCAGCATCTGCGTGCGGCCCGACCGGGGGCTAGCCATCCCCGCCAGCCCGACACGTTCCCCGCCGCGCAACAGCAGGACCGCCAGCGCCAGCGCAAGCAGCTTGGCCCGGTCCCCCTTGGAAGCCCGCCCCTTGTCGCCGGTGAAGGTCATCGACTTCGCCGGATCGACCCACAGCGTCACCGATTGCGCCGCCTGCCATTCCCGTTCCCGCACGAAATGCGCATCACTGCGGGCCGACCTGCGCCAGTCGATCATCCGGGCAGAGTCGCCCTGATGCGCCGGACGGTATTGCCAGAACTCATCCCCAAGTCCGGCCCGCCTGCGCCCATGCTCGCCCAGCATGACCGTGGCCGCCAGCATCTCGGCCTCGGCCAGGAGGGGCGGCAGGGTCTGGCCAAGCGCTTCCGCGCGGGCGCGGAGATCGGGGGCCGTGTTCACGCGGCGGCCTCAAGGCCAAGGACCCGGCCCGTGACGCGAGCGATGATGCCCGTCAAGGTCTCGCCCCGGGACCTTGCCGCGAAGGACAGCGCCATCCGGTGGACCAGCACCGCCTGCGCCAGCGAGGCCACATCGCTGACCGAAGGCGCAAGCCGCCCGTCCAGAAGCGCCCGCGCCCGTACCGTCAGCATCAGCGCCTGCGCCGCACGCGGACCCGGACCCCAGGACAAGGAATCCGCCAGATCGCGCCCCTCGGCCTCGCCAGGACGGCAGGCGCGGACAAGGTCAAGGATCGCCTCGACCACCTGCTCGCCGACCGGCATCCGCCGGATCACCGATTGCGCATGGATCAGCTCTTCAGCGGTGAAAACCTGATGCGCCTCGGCCTCTTCTGCTCCGGTCGTGGCAATCAGGATGTCCCGCTCGGTCGCCCGCGTCGGATAGTCCACGTCAACCTGCACCAGAAAGCGGTCCAGCTGCGCCTCGGGAAGGGGATAGGTGCCCTCCTGTTCGATCGGGTTCTGCGTTGCCAGCACATGGAACGGACGACCCAGCGGGCGATGCTGCCCGGCGATCGTCACTTCCTTTTCCTGCATCGCCTGCAAGAGCGCCGACTGCGTCCGGGGCGAAGCGCGGTTGATCTCGTCCGCCATGAGAAGCTGGCAGAAGACCGGGCCTTCGACAAAGCGGAACGCCCGCCCACCATCAGCGCTGGTCTCCAGCACTTCAGAACCCAGAATATCCGCCGGCATCAGGTCGGGCGTGAACTGGATGCGGTTCGCCTTCAGCCCCATCACCGTGCCAAGCGTGTCCACCAGACGCGTCTTGCCCAAGCCCGGCAGGCCGACCAGCAGCGCATGGCCGCCGCAAAGCATCGAGGCAAGCACAAGGTCCACCACCTTTTCCTGCCCGATGAACCGCCGGTTGATCGAGGCCTTCGCCTGACCAAGCGTCGCGCCCAGCGCTTCGATTTCCGCCACAAGCGCCTTGGTATCGGCCATGCCAAATGCTCCCTTCAGGGTGATCCTGCGTCATTAGAGCGAACTATGCCGCCGGGCACAAATGGCAAAAGGCGTCTTGACACAAATGATCGTGAGACTTGCGTCAGCACGCCGGGCCAAAAGCCTTCGAAGGCTTTTGCAAATCTTTTCGAAAAGATTTGCCGGTCCCGACCGCTGCGCCGGGACTCCCCAGCCTGTCGGCGGTTGCGTCCGCTTCGAACGCCATTACATTGCCCGCATGACACAGCCTACCGCCGACACCCTTGCCGCCGCTGCAAAGGCCGCCACGAAGAAAGGCCCGCCCCCGGTCCATCTGTGGAACCCGCCCTTCTGCGGCGATCTTGACATGCGCATTGCCCGCGACGGCACCTGGTTCTATCTTGGCACGCCGATCGGCCGGGCGCCCCTGGTCAAGCTCTTCTCCGCGATCCTGAAGCGCGAAGGCGACAGCTACTTTCTGGTCACGCCGGTCGAGAAAGTCGGCATCACCGTCGACGACGCGCCGCTTCTGGCCATCGATTTCGATGCCGAGGGCAAAGGCCAGACCCAAATCCTGACCTTCACGACCAAGACCGAAGATACCGCCGTCCTTGGCCCGGACCACTCTTTGCGGGTCGAACGCGATCCGGAAACGGGCGAACCGTCGCCCTATATCCTGATCCGCGCCAATCTCTGGGCCCTGATCGACCGGAAATCCTTTTACCGGCTGGTTGATCTTGGTTGCCATCATCCCTACGAGGGACGAGACTGGTTCGGTCTGTGGTCCTCGGGGCAGTTCTTCCCGGTCATCCCGTCGTCCGAACTGCCGTTGGAATTGTCCTGATCCCATGCCCCGCTTTGCCGCGAACCTCACCCTCCTGTTCACCGAGGTGCCGATGCTGGACCGCCCCGACTGGGCGGCGCGCTGCGGCTTTGACGGGGTCGAGGTGCTGTTCCCCTACGATCACCCGATGGCCGATTGGGAACGGGCGCTGAGCGGTCTGCCCCTGGCGCTGATCAACACGCCACCGGGCGACTGGGCGTCCGGGGATCGCGGATTCGCCGCCGTCCCGGGGATGGAGCTGCGGTTCCGCGAAAGCTTTCTGCGCGCCGCCGATTATGCAACGCGGCTTCAGGCGAACCGGCTGCACGTCATGGCCGGGGTCGCCAAGGGTCCGCAGGCAGAGCTTTGCTACACCGAGAACCTGAACTGGGCTTTGGCCGAGGCTCCGGATCTGACGCTGACGGTCGAGCCTTTGAACCCCGATGACATGCCGGGCTATTTCCTGAACGACTACGACCAGGCCGCCCGCATCCTCGATGATCTTGCCAGCCCCAGGATCGGGCTGCAGTTCGACCTTTGGCACGCGGCCCGGCTGCATGGCGACCCGGCGCTGGTCTGGACCGACCATCGCCACCGGATCAACCATGTCCAGATTGCTGGCTTTCCAACCCGCAACGAACCCGGCGGCGGCGGCTTTTCCTTGCCCGACCTCTGCGACCAGATCGACGCCCATCTGCCAGGCACCTGGATCTCGGCCGAGTATCGCCCCGCCAAGGGCACCGCGCAGGGGCTCGGCTGGCTTGCCGCGCTGAAATCGCGCGGGGCGCTGATCGGCGGCTAACGGTCGGCCGAACGCCAGCCCACCCGATTCGCGGCCAGGGATCAGGGCTATGCGCGGGCAGGGACGAAAGGCAGACGCCGGTCGAGCCGAAAGATGACACGGCAAATGCCGTGATTTCAGCCGATTACCCTGACAATGGCCGTCCAGGATCCTCAACTGGTGCAACAGCCTCCCTTGTGCCTCCCCGCTTGCCACCATTAGATTGCCGCCAACCAAGACAGGAAGCAGCCCATGCCGACCCCAGCCCCGGAAACCCAGACCGTAACCACATGGAAAGTGGCCTGCGACGGGGGCGAAGGCGCGCTTGGCCATCCCCGGGTCTGGCTGACGATCCCGCAGGACACCGGCTTTGTCGAATGCGGCTATTGCGACAAGCGCTATGTGATCGACCGCGACCACGCGCACGACGACCACTGACGCCTCAGCCCGATCACCGCTGGCGGCGGGTCAGCCCGATTATCAGCCCGACAACGGTGCCCAGGACTGCGCCCGCCGGGATCATGAAGAACGCGACGTTCATGGCATAGGCCCCCTCACGCAACGAAACAGGCGTCAGATACGGCAGCAGAATTCCGAAGCCCAGTGCAAGTGCGGCGCCCAGAACGAAGCCCCCGATCAGCCACAACACGATCCGCATCCCTTCACCTCCACCAGGCACCCTCGCGGCAAGCATTGGCGGCAACCGTCGCTTCATGCCATACCTGAAATTGCAGTTTGCAGGAGCGTTCGTTCATGACCTTTGGCAAGGGCCACCACCTTCACCTCATCGACGGCTCGGCCTATATCTTCCGCGCCTACCATGCGCTGCCCCCCCTGACGCGCAAGTCCGATGGTCTGCCCGTGGGTGCGGTAGCAGGCTTCTGCAACATCCTGTGGAACGAGCTTTCCCGCGCGTCGAACGGCAAGGCCGCGACGCACCTCGCGGTCATCTTCGACCATTCCGCCACCACATTCCGCAACAAGATCTACCCGGACTACAAGGCCAACCGCCCCGAGCTTCCCGAGGACCTGCGCCCGCAGTTCCCACTGACCCGCGAAGCCACCCGCGCCTTCAACGTCGCCTGCCTTGAGACCGAGGGGTTCGAGGCAGACGACATCATCGCCACCCTCGCGCGGAAAGCGGTGAAGGCCGGCGGCAGCTGCACCATCATCTCCTCCGACAAGGACCTGATGCAGCTGGTAGGCCCGGGTATCGACATGTTCGACCCGATGAAAACCAAAGAGATCGGCCCCGACGAGGTGATGGAGAAATTCGGCGTCCCGCCGGAAAAGGTCATTGATGTCCAGTCGCTTGCCGGGGATTCGGTCGACAATGTCCCCGGCGCGCCGGGCATCGGGCTGAAGACCGCAGCGCTGCTCATCAACGAATACGGTGACCTCGACACGTTGCTGGCCCGCGCGAACGAGATCAAGCAACCCAAACGCCGCGAGGCGTTGCTGGAAAACGTCGACAAGATCCGCCTCTCGCGCGATCTGGTGACGCTCAAGGACGACACGCCGCTTGACGTGGCCCTTTCCGACCTTGAAATCCGCCTGCCGGAACCCGACACGGTGATGGATTTCCTGAGGAAAATGGAATTCCGCACCCTGACGAAACGCGTGGCCGACAAGCTGGGCATCGCGCCGCCCGCCATGCCGGAAACCTCGCAGCTTCAGGTCATGGCGCCGGAAACCGAAGCCGCGCCGGAGCCCGACCGCCTGCCCTTCGACCATGCCGCCTATGAATGCATCCGCGACATGGCGGCGCTGAACCGCTGGATCGACCATATCCGCGACATCGGCCATGTGGCGGTGGACACCGAAACCACCAGCCTTGACGAGATGCAGGCTGACCTTGTCGGCATCTCGCTTTGCGTGGATGCGGGCAAGGCCGCCTATATCCCGCTGGGGCACACCACCGGCGGCGGCGACCTTTTCGGCGCGACCGCGCTGGCCGAAGGCCAGCTGCCGCTGGACGCCACGATTGCCGCCCTGAAACCGGTGCTTGAGGACCCCGCGATCCTCAAGATCGGCCAGAACATGAAATACGACTGGAAGATCTTCGCCCGCCACGGGCTGCGGATCACCCCCTTCGACGACACCATGCTGATAAGCTATGCCATGCACGCCGGGCTGCACAATCACGGCATGGACGAGCTCTCGGACCGTTACCTTGGCCACCAGCCGATCCCGATCAAGACCCTGCTGGGCAGCGGCAAAAGCCAGGTCACCTTCGACAAGGTCGCAATCGACGACGCGGTGAAATACGCCGCCGAAGACGCCGACGTGACACTGCGCCTCTGGCAGGTGCTGAAGCCCAGACTGCACCGTGCACGCGTGACCACCGTCTATGAAACTCTGGAACGCCCCCTGGTTCCGGTGCTGGCGGATATGGAGATGGCAGGCATTCAGGTCGACCGCGACACGCTGAACCGGATGTCCAACGCCTTTGCCCAAAAGCTGGTGCAGCTGGAAGAGGAAATCCACGCCATCGCCGGAGAGAAGTTCAACGTGGGCTCGCCAAAGCAGCTTGGCGAAATCCTCTTCGACCGGCTGCAGGTTCCCGGCGGCGAAAAGGGCAAGACCGGCGCTTACGCCACCGGCGCCGACATCCTGGAAGACATTACCACGATGCAGGACGCCCATCCTAAGGGCGCCGAACTGGCCGCCCGCATCCTTGACTGGCGGCAGATCGCGAAACTGAAATCCACCTACACCGACGCGCTGCAACTGGCGATCAACCCCGACACCGGCCGCGTCCATACCTCCTACTCCATCGCGGGCGCGAACACCGGTCGCCTCGCCTCGACCGATCCGAACCTGCAGAACATCCCGATCCGCACCGAAGAGGGCCGCCGCATCCGCGAGGCTTTCGTGGCCCCCAAGGGCCGCACCCTCGTCAGCCTGGACTACTCCCAGATCGAACTGCGCATCCTGGCCCACATTGCCGACATCCCCAGCCTGCGTCAGGCCTTCGAGGACGGCATCGACATCCATTCGATGACCGCCTCCGAGATGTTCAGCGTGCCCTTGGCCGACATGACCCCGGACATTCGCCGCAAGGCCAAGGCGATCAACTTCGGCGTCATCTATGGGATTTCCGGCTTCGGCCTCGCCCGCAACCTGCGAATTCCACGCGCCGAGGCGCAGGGCTTCATCGACCGCTATTTCGAACGCTTCCCGGGCATCAAGGAATACATGTCCGATACGGTCAAATTCGCCCAGTCCAACGGCTATGTGCAGACGCTTTTCGGTCGGAAAATCAACACTCCGGAAATCAACGCCAAAGGCCCCGGCGCGGGCTTTGCCAAACGCGCCGCGATCAACGCCCCCATTCAGGGCACCGCCGCCGACGTGATCCGCCGCGCGATGATCCGGATGCCGCAGGCAATCGAAGGCATCGACGCACGGATGCTGCTGCAGGTCCACGACGAACTTCTTTTCGAAGTCGCCGAAGACGATGCCGCCCGCCTGATCCCCATCGCCAAGGAGGTGATGGAGAACGCATCCCACCCCGCGGTCACGCTCAAGGTCCACCTCGCAGTGGAAGCAGGCACCGGCAAAAGCTGGGCCGAGGCGCATTGACCCTTCGTTGCACCGGATCCAAAGCCCTCATCATGTGGCCGCATGACGTCTAGCCCAGCTTCCTCTTTGCAAAAATATCCCCCCGGGGGGGACGGGCCGCATGGCCCGGGGGGGGGCGGCGCCCCCACCGCCGAGGCAGAGCGCGCAAGCGCGGCGCCGAGTGGAATGACCAGCGGCGGCACGCCGCTCCGCCTGATCAGCGATCGATGCGAAGCTGATAGCAGTTGTTCCGGGCCGACCGCACATGCAGATAGGCCACGCGCGGATCGCCAAGCAGTGCCTCGGACCGCGCCGGGATCTCCGCGGTCGCCGTCACCGCGCCAGTGCCATAGACGATCCGGTCATTCGCGCCATAGCCCCGCACAATGTATTCCGGCGAGGCGATGATCTCGGGCAGCATAGCCCCGCCCCCGGCGACACAAGCATCCGCGCAAAGGAAGATCGGCCCAACCTCGGCATAGGGTTGCGGCGCCGGGAAGGGCCGATGCGCCAGAACCAGCATGCCTGCACCCTTCGGGATCATCCGCAGGCAATGCCTGCACGGGTTCCCGCCCCCGTCCGAAATCACCTGTTCGGGCGCCTGCCCGTTCGCGTCCGGACCCCCGGCCTGATAGTGCCGGGCCACACCCGTTGGAATCGCCACATATCGCATGTCATCCTCCCAGCTGCATCCGGAAGATGCCTGCCCCCGGGGCGCCCTTGCGACCCGAAGCTTGCGCAATCATTCAGGCGTGACCAGCCGCCCCAGCACCCGGCCTCCCAGGATGTGGAGATGGTAATGCGGCACCTCTTGCAGCCCATGCGCGCCGGCGTTGGCTATGGCGCGAAACCCGTCCGGCCCGCTTAGTCCCAGGATCGCGCAGGTCTTCGCCACCGTCCGGTGAAAATCCACGATCTCCGCCTCGGAGGCCTCGGCCCCGAAATGGTCCAGCGTCACATAGGCACCCTTCGGGATTGCCAGCACATGCACCGGCGCCTGCGGGCGGATGTCGTGGAACACCAGCGTATGCGGCGTCTCCATCACCGTGCGGTTGGGGATCTCGCCGCGCAGGATGCGGGCGAAGAGGTTCGTCGGGTCATAGGTCCAGCTCATCGGTATCAATCCACAAATAGGTAATGGGTGCCGGCAATTTCCCGTGCCGTTTCGACCGGGATGTCCAGGAACTCGGCCAGGGGAAGGCTGTTCTCTTCCGCGCTCGACTTCTGGCGGACATATCGGTGGCCGGGCAGGTTCATGTCACGGATCCGGTCGCTTTCAAAGCGCACATCATAGCGGATCGTAGGCAAAAGCAACGCCATGGCCGCCCCGGGCGTGTGCGGCCCGGCCAGACCGACGCGATTGGCATGCCCGATCAGGTAGTCGTCCGAGAACTCGCACTCGATCTCCAGAAGCCGCACCTTGGCCTTGTCATTGTAGAAATCCTGGATCAGCTCGGTACTGGCCGGATCGACGCAAAGGACCAGTCGGTCCGTCTCCCAGTAGTCGAACAGCATCCGCACCAGCGCGCGGCGGTGGCGCATCCGCTTTTCCAGCGTCGACTGGATGCCGCCCAGATCAGGAAGCGCGGTGGCCTCTTCGTTGAACACGTAATCCACCGCCGGAAAGTTGGTCACACTGCGCACGCGGTCCACCAGTCGCTTGGCCACGTGCCATTTCTTGCAGGTCACCAGCATCAGCGTGCGGCCGCGGCCAAGGCTGGTCTCGGCTTCCCAGAACCGGGGCGCAAAGCGCCGGCCCACCCGGCCGCGTTCGGTCAGGAACTCGAACTGGCGTCGCCCGTCGCGGGTGGTCTCGAACTGGCGCCCGGTTTCGACATAAAGTGCGCCAAGCCGTTCCTTCAGCGCCAGCGCATCGGGGCTGATCTTGCGGGCGAACAGGAATTCCTGCGCCAGAAGCATGTCGTGATGATCATCGTAGAAGGTGACCGGAATCCCGTAATCGGTGAACAGCAGGAACGTCAGCGTCCGCGACCTGATTTCGCGCTCGGGCACCAGATGGCCGACGATGGTCTGGAAGAAGGTCTCGTCCGGGATCCATGTCGTCTTGAAGAACCGCATCACGTCGCGCCGCCGCGAGATGAAGTCCAGCGCTGCCTCGACCGTGCGGCGACGCAGGCACCACCACTGGCTGCCGATCCGCATCCGGAGGTCTTGCGGAACCTTGCGCGCCAGGCCCAGGTGCTTTTGCAGGTTCATCGACTGGTAGAACAAGGCCTTGCGCTGCCGCTCGTTGAACCAGTGGCGATAGATCAGCCGCTCTTCCTTGATGCCGGTCTTGATCCAGTCCGACTGGAAGAAATCGAAGCTTTCGATGTAATCCGCTTCGTCCCGCTCCAGAAAGGTCCGGATGTGCTCGGCGGTCTTGATCGGCATGCAGTCTCCCGACAGCATGTAGAAATGCGTGGCCCCCGGAAAATCCGCCAGCGCCGCCTTCACCGCCTCCAGCGTGGCGGCAACCAGGCTCCACTCGCCCCAGCCACATTTGAGCCGACGCCGGGCAAAGGTGACCGACGGGTTTCCCGCCAGCGCCTGCCGAATGCGACCGTGATCCGCCGGATTCGCCCGCGCGTCAAAATGGATTGCCACGCAATCGCCAGCCGCCGTCAGCTGGAGGGCCTTGGCAATGATCCCTTCCGGATCCTTGTGGCAGAGAAGGATGAATGCGATCTGCGTCATTCGACTCGCGCGCAGGATGTATTGCACATGCGTCTCTCCCTAGCGCCTGCCAAGCTTCCTTGAAAAGCCCGAAGATGTTTGCTTGAGTGCCGCAATCGTGGATTTGTTGACATCTGCTTATTTGTGACCGTGGGAGGAGTTATCGTATGGGTTTTCCCGGTACTTGGATGACCGAAAGCGAAAGCCTCGTCTACCGGGTCGTTCCGAAATGTGCGTGCTCGACCATCGGGCAGATCATGTTCTATTCCGACCACGGTCGTTTTTACGACGGCGACATTCATGATGCCACTTCTGGCCTGCACAAGTGGGCAATCGAGTCCAGCCAGCCGAAGATCGAACGCAATGTGCGCGCCCACACGTCCTATGCCTTCACCTGTGTGCGGAACCCCTACACCCGCATCCTGTCGTCGTTCTTCGACAAGATCTGCGGCATCCAAAGGAATGGCAAACGCTACCGGGGCAATCTGGTGCCGCTTCTGACCCAGAAATACGGGATCGAGGTCGGCGGCAACGACGGCAAGCAGGAGTTCGACCAGATCGCCAGCTTCCGCCGCTTCCTGCTGTTCGCCCGCGACACCATCCGCTGGAAAAAGCCGATGGAACCCGACATCCACTGGTCAGCGATGGCCGGCCATGTGTCGACATTCATCGTCAACGGCGGGCGCTACAACAACATCTTCTTCACCGAGAATTTCAATCCGGGCATGCAGACCGTGCTGGACAACATCACGGTCAGGCACCCGGTGGATCTGAAGACGATTCCCCGCTTCAACGAAAGCGAAGGCCACGGCCCCGCTCGGGCGCATCCGGTCGAGGCGTATTTCGATGATCTGTCGATGCATCTGATGTGGGAAATCTACAAACGCGACTTCCAGCTTTTCCGTTACGATTTCGACAATCCGGGGAACAAGATGCCAAAGGGCCCGGTTGACCTCGACGAGGTTCACGCCAAGCTGGGGGACTAAGCCGATGGACAACGTTACAGGCGGTTGCCTTTGCGGCGCTCTCCGCTTCACCGCAAAGGGTCAACCCTTCCGGGTCGGCCTTTGCCACTGCCTTGACTGCCGCAAGAACCACGGCGCGCTGTTCCACGCGTCGGCAATCTACCCCGAGGCCGCCGTGACCATCACGGGTGAGGTCCGAAGCTACCGCGACCGCAGCTTCTGCCCGACCTGCGGCTCGCCGGTCTTTGCCCATTTCGGCGACGAAATCGGCATCAACCTCGGCAGCCTCGACGACCCCTCGCGCTTTCGCCCGACCTACGAGCTGTGGACAATCCGGCGCGAGGACTGGCTGCCGGACTTCCCATGGATGCGGCACTACGAAAAAGACCGCGGCGACGGTCGGACCGAGGGCTGACCAAATTCCTTCGAAGGAATTTGCAAAACTCTTCGAAGAGTTTTGGCCCTGTCAGACCGGATCGTCCGCCTCAAGCCCTCTGAACCAGCGCACGATTGCTGCCCGCTCCTCGGGTTCCATGTAGCTCAGGTTGCCGGGTGGCATTGCTTGAGTGACGCCGGACTGCAGGTAGATCCGCCTCGCCTCCTGCGCGATCTGGGCTTCGGTCTCCAGCACGACACCCTTCGGCGGGAAGTATAATCCCTCCCAGCCCGGCGCGGCTGCGTGGCACATCGAACAGCGCCCCTGCACGATGCCGACGACATCGTCGAAATCCTCGGCTGACGCCAGCAGCAGGGCCTCGCCCGAAAGCTGCGCTTCGCCTTCCGCTACCCGCATCGTCGCGGTCGACAGCCAGGCGATGATCAGGAACAGGATCACCGTCACCCCCCAGGTCCAGTGCGGGTTGCCTTTTCGCGCGTGCTTGGTGTTGAACCAGTGCCGGATCGTGACCCCCATCAGGAACACCAGACTCGCGATCACCCAGTTCCATTGGGTCGCGAAGACCAGCGGATAGTGGTTGGACAGCATCAGGAAGATCACCGGCAGCGTCAGATAGTTGTTGTGCGTGCTGCGCTGCTTGGCGATCTTGCCGTATTTCGGGTCCGGCTTTCGCCCGGCCTTCAGGTCCGCCACCACCACGCGCTGGTTCGGCATGATGATGAAGAACACGTTGCCCGACATGATCGACGCGGTGAACGCCCCCAGATGCAGCATCGCCGCCCGGCCGCTGAACACCTGCGTATAGAACCACGACATCCCGACCAAGAGCCCGAACAGCGCCAGCATCAGCAGGTTCTGGTCGGCGTTGACGAAGACCTTGCACAGGCTGTTGTAGGCGATCCAGCCAAAGGCCAGCGACGCCATGGAGATCCCCGCCGCTTGCCAGACCGTCAACTCCAGGACTGCCGGGTCGATCAGGTAAAGCTCGGCCCCCAGATAGTAGATCAGCACCAGCATCGCAAAGCCCGACAGCCAGGTGGCATAGCTTTCCCATTTGAACCAGACCAGATGGTCCGGCATCGCCTCGGGCGCGACGAGATATTTCTGGATGTGATAGAACCCCCCGCCATGGACCTGCCATTCCTCACCATCCGCGCCACTGGCGAGGTTGCGGTCCCGGTGCAGGCCAAAGTCCAGCGCGATGAAGTAGAAGCTGGACCCGATCCAGGCAATCGCGGTGATCACATGCAGCCAGCGCGCTGCAATCTCTACCCATTCCCAAAGGACCACCCAGTCATACATCCGCGCACCTCTCAGGGACTTTTCGAAATGCTATACTGCTGCTGACCTTTCTGTTAATCCATAGAAAACTCGCATCACTTTCAAGCCCTGCCAAACAATGGCGCGCAAATGTCCTATGTGAACAACATCCGCATGTTCGTGCGCGTCTACGAATTGGGCAGCATGAGCGCCGCAGCCCGCGATCAGCGCACTTCGCCTGCCGTTGCCTCGTCGCGGATCTCGGACCTGGAAAAGCACCTTGGCGTGCGCCTGTTCAGCCGCACCACCCGCAGCCTGCAACCGACTGAAAACGGCCGCATCTTCTATGACGGCGCGCGTCGTGTGCTGGAAGCGATGGACGAGGCCGAAGCCGCCGTGATGGATGTGACGCAAAACCCGCGCGGCACGATCTTTGTCGCAGCACCCCTGGGAATCGGCCGGCGCTTCATTGCGCCAAGGGTGCCCGGCTTCAAGGACCTCTACCCCCAGATCGACGTTCGCCTGCGTCTGTCCGACCGTGGCATCGATGTGGTGGCGGAAGGAATTGACGTGGCGTTCCACCTTGGCGTTCTGGAGGACTCCACGCTCAAGGTCCGCACTGTCGCCGACTGCCCGCGCATCCTGTGCGCCGCGCCGGCCTATATCGCCCGGCGCGGTATGCCCGCGGATGGCGCTGCACTGGTTCGCGACCGGCATGATTGCCTCAACCTGCGCTTTCCCGGCGCCAAGGAATTCCAGTGGACGCTCGTTACCCCGGAAGGTCCGCGCCGGTTCGAAATCTCCGGCCCGTTTGAATCAGACGATGGCGATGTGCTGACCGGCTGGGCGCTGGACGGGCGCGGGGTCGTCCTGAAGCCGTTGTTCGAGGTTGCCGATCACCTGCGTTCCGGCGCGCTGGTGCCGGTGGCCACCGCCACTCCGCCCCTGGCCGTGCAGCTGTGCAGCCTCAGCCAGCACCGCCGCCTGAAGGACCCCAAGGTCCAGCTGTTCACCGATTACTTGACCCAGCAGATTCGCGAGGACCTGCGCCGTGCCACGCAGGGGCCATAAGGCCGCTGTCCAACGAGAAAGGCGGGACCGAAGCCCCGCCTTTCCCTGTTTCGCCGCGCTGCCGCTTACTGAATGCGCTGGCCGTTCACATAGATCTCGAACCCCGGCTTCGCCTCGATCTTCGAGGTCAGCTCGTCCGGCCCGGCACCGGGGGACATGAAGGCGCCCATCATCATCCGCGCGCCTATCGCGTCTTCCTCGGCCACAAGCCCGGTCGCGATCAGCCCATCGATCAGCGCATTTGCCCCGGTCACCGACACATTTGCCTCGCCGATCGGCGCCGGCATGCCCATCGAGTTGTCGAAGGTGAAAGCCCCAGTCCCGGCAAGCGCCGCGCCGGCCACTTTCAGCGTAAGCTCGGTGATGTCCAGGTTTTCCGGCGCCGGCATCGGGGGCATCGCACCCGTCTCATCCGCCGCGATCATGGCCGGAATATCGATCTTCGTCTTGCCCGAGATATCGATCGCCAGGTCCGCCGCATCACGCGGCAGCGCGCCGGCCGGGTCGAACATCGCCCAGGCTTCCTCGTTCACGCTGAACTGGCTCAGCTTCATCACCAGACCGAAATCACCCGCCGCCTCGTCGGCAATCACGGGAGATGTCATGGCGAATTCGATCGGACCCGAGGTGACCATGATCGGCGCCGGCATCATCGCCGAAGTGGCTTCCACCGTCAGCCCGGCCCCGGTCGACTTGATCGTAAAGGCATCCTTGTTGAACATGCCGCTCGATTCACCGCTACCGGCACCGATGATCAGGTTCATCGGGAAATACGGGCTTTCCTGGTTCATTGAACCGTTGGTCTCACCCTGCGAGGAGGCGAAGCTGATGCTCAGCCCCTCTTGCAGCGCGGTGCCGAAATCGGCAGGTCCGGACATGGCCGCCAAAGACATCGTCGACGGCAACGCCAGATCGAACGACAGGGTGATATCTGCCGTCTCGCTCTTGGTCTGTTGCTTGATCTCCAGCCCGGCATCGTCAAGCGACGTGTCATAGGCCACCGAACCCGCGGCGATATCCAGCCCGAAGGTGCGGTTGGTGCCGGGGGTGTCGGAATAGTTGCCCGTCAGATCAGTGAACCCGACGGTCCCCTTCGAGACTGCGTCCGGCGGCGTGGTTCCGTCGACACCGGGGAAGGACGGATAGGTCGTGTCATAGACAACGTCCAGCTTCGCCGCGGCGAAATCATAGGACAACCCGCCATCCGCCTCACGCGCGGTCAGGACCAGGCCGTCATGCGTGACATTGGCCGACCCCTTGGTGTCGCCCGACATGGCAAGCCCGATATCGGCCCCTGGAACGATGCTCACCGACCCGTCCGACGCTTCGGTCAGAACCATGTCGGAAATCGTGATCCCCGCCATGCCTGCGGGCGCGATCGACACGCCGTTCAGCGTCAGCACCCCGCCATCCCTGTTTTCGGTCGCGGCCGAAACCTCCAGCCCGGCAAGGGCACCGGCATCCTTCCAGGACTGCCAGACCTGATCCGCTGTCAGCGCAGCCTGGGCGGTGCCGCCCATCAAAACGACCAATACGGGCGCAGCCAAGCAAGAGGTCATGCGAAACATGCGATTCTCCTAAACAGAATTTTTCCCGCAACAACAAACCCTGTCTTGCAGCGCACTGCAAGTAACCGTTTCACGACCCGCGATAGGTTGAATAGCCAAACGGGCAGATCAGCAGTGGCACATGGTAATGCTGGTCGGCATCCGGCACGCCAAAGCGGATCGGCACCTCGTCCAGAAACAGCACCCCCTTGCCCGCCTGGCCCGACGCACGCAAGTAATCCCCGGCGCAGAACACCAGCTCGTAACTGCCAGCCGTCAGGTCCTTGCCTTCCAGCATCGGCCCGTCCGTCCGCCCGTCGGCATTCGTGATCATTTCCTTGATCTTCCGATGGCTTTGCCCGGAAATCCGGTACAGCATGATCTTAACCCCCGCCGCGGGCTTGCCCCTTGCCGTGTCCAGCACATGCGTGGAAAGTCGTCCCATCCGAAACCTCCGCTTTTCAGCATCACACCACGAAACCTCGGTCCCCGCGACCCCGCATTGCGCGCGTATGACCTTTAGTGAAATCATGAAAATGCTTGCTGCCATCTTCCCCTAATCTCGCTTCACCCGCAGGAGACGTCCGTGAACCGCTACCCTCGAGATTTCCGTGGCCATGGCCCCAGCGCCCCCGACGCCCGCTGGCCGGGCGGGGCCAAGGTCGCCGTGTCGCTGGTCCTGAACTATGAGGAAGGCGGCGAGAATTCGCTTTTGCACGGTGACGCTCAGTCCGAGGCTTTTCTGTCAGACATCGCCGGCGCCCAGCCCTGGCCCGGGATGCGCCACTGGAACATGGAGTCGCTCTACGACTACGGCGCACGGGCCGGGTTCTGGCGGTTGCACCGACTTTTCACTGGACGCAACCTGCCGGTCACCATCTACGGCGTGGCAACGGCACTGGCCCGGAACCCCGAACAGGTGGCGGCCATGAAGTCGGCGGGCTGGGACATTGCCAGCCACGGGTTGAAGTGGGTCGACCACCGCGACATGCCCGAAGACATGGAACGCGCCCAGATCGCCGAAGCGATCCGCCTGCATACCGAGGTAGTCGGCGAAACGCCGCGCGGCTGGTACACCGGGCGTTCTTCGCTGAACACCGTGCGGCTGACGGCGGAAACCGGTGCGCTTGACTGGATATCCGACACCTATGACGACGACCTGCCCTATTGGCTGGAGGTGGGGGATCGAGACCAGCTCGTGATCCCCTACACGCTGGAAGCCAACGACATGCGCTTTGCTACGGCGCCGGGCTACATCGAAGGTGAACAGTTCTTCACCTACCTGCGCGACACCTTCGACACGCTTTATGCCGAAGGCAGCGATGGCCGCGCCAAGTTGTTCTCTATCGGCCTCCATTGCCGCCTCATCGGTCGGCCGGGAAAGATCGCAGGCCTGATCCGCTTCCTTGACCACGCACGGGCGCATGACGGCGTGTGGTTTGCAACTCGGTCGGAAATCGCCGCGCATTGGGCCGCCGCCCACCCACATAGGCGTTTTGAACGCCCAAGCCAGATGCCCCGCGACCGTTTCGTCCAGCGTTTCGGGTCGATCTTTGAACACTCCCCCTGGATTGCCGAACGGGCATTCGACCTGGAACTCGGCCCCGCGCATGAGTCAGCTACGGGCCTCCTGAATGCCCTCGCCCGCATGTTCCGCAGCGCCACCCGCGCCGAGCGCCTCGGCGTCCTTCGTGCCCACCCCGACCTTGCCGGCAAACTTGCCGCCGCCAAACGCCTGACAGCGGAAAGCACGGCCGAACAGGCCAGCGCGGCGCTGGATGCCCTGACAGACGCCGAACGCGCGACGTTCCAGCAGCTGAACGCGGATTACGTGGCAAAGCACGGGTTTCCCTTCATCATCGCCGTCCGCGATCATGACAAGGTCAGCATTCTGCAAGCCTTCCAGACCCGCATCTCGAACGATACCGAACAAGAGTTCGTATTGGCCTGCGCCCAGGTCGAGCGCATCGCCGAACTTCGCCTGAAGGACCAACTGCCATGACCGGCTACTACTTCCCCCCCGGCGGTCTTCCATCCCAGACCACGCTGATGACCGCCCGCGCCGTCTTTACCCCCGCCTACGCTTTCATTCCCAGGGGCTGCTTTTCCGATATCGTCACCAGCGTCCTGCCCGGCTGGTCGCGTACCCGCCTCTGGCTGATCGCGCGGCCTATGTCGGGCTTTTCCGAAACCTTCAGCCAATACGTGATGGAGGTCGGCCCCGGCGGCGGCTCCGACGCGCCCGACCCTGACACCGGCGCCGAGCACTGGCTTTTCTTCACCGACGGCCTCGCGACCGTAACCATCGCGGGCGTCGGCTATGAGATGGAGGCTGGCTCCTACGCCTACATCCCCCCGGCCACCGCCTGGACCCTCCTCGCCGAAGGTGGCGGTCCTGCCCGCTTCCACTGGCTCCGCAAACGTTACGAACCCGCCCCTGGCATCCGCCCGCCTGATCACTTCGTCATCAGCGAACGCGACGTCCCCGTCCGCTTCATGCCAGACACCGACAACCGCTGGGGCACCACCCGCTTTGCCGAACCCGACGACCTCGCCCATGACGCCCATGTCAACATCGTCACTTTCCAGCCTGGCGGCCGCATCCCGTTCGAGGAAACCCATGTCATGGAACACGGCCTCTACGTCCTCGAAGGCCGCGCCGCCTACAAGCTCAATCAGGACTGGGTCGAGGTCGAGGCCGGCGATTTCATGTGGCTCCGCGCCTTCTGCCCGCAGGCCTGCATCGCCGCCGGCCCCGGCCCCTTCCGCTATCTTCTGTACAAGGACGTGAACCGCCACGCCGCCTTGCGCGGCACCTTCGGCCGCTGATCTTCTTCTGTTCCCAAATATCCCACGGGGAGCGCGAGGGGTGTGAAACCCCTCGCTCCCGCCGCCCGAGAAAGGGGCCACCGATGCAGACTCTGCGCCCCGAACCCCTCACGCCCGGAGGCTTCGCCCTTTTCGGTGATGTGCTGGACGCGACCGGAGACTTCCGCCTGATCAACGACGGCCTCTGCCGCCGTCACCATGACCGCGCCCGCCTCGATTTCGGGGACGGCCGACCCGGCATCTCGATCTTCCACGCCGAGCCGCGCGCGCTCCCCTACCACTTCGACCTGATCGAGCGTCATCCCGAAGGCTCGCAAGCCTTCCTCCCGATGGCCGCGCATCCCTTCCTCGTCATCGTATCGCCCGATCCGCAGGCAGTGCCGCGCGCTTTCCTGACAAATGGCTCGCAAGGCATCAACTTGCACCGCGGCACCTGGCACGGCGTGCTGACACCGCTCCAGTCCCCCGGCATCTTTGCCGTGGTGGACCGGATCGGCTCCACCCCGAACCTTGAAGAATACCGTTACACCCAACCGTGGACGGTCCTCGCCCCGTGAAGGGGCCAGTTAACCGGATCGCACCCATGGGGCAGTGCGAAGACGGCGCGAACATAAACGCCCCGAGGGAAAGGACAGACCACATGACAACCACCCATCCGGTGGACGAGATACTCGCCCCACCCAAGCTGTTCACGCTTGGCCTCCAGCATGTGCTGGTAATGTATGCCGGCGCCGTCGCCGTGCCGCTGATCGTTGGCCGCGCACTGAAGCTTGATCCCGCCGATGTCGCCTTCCTGATTTCGGCCGACCTTTTCGTCTGCGGCATCGTCACGCTGATCCAGTCGCTGGGCGCGACCCAGTGGTTCGGCATCAAGCTGCCGGTGATGATGGGCGTGACCTTTGCGGCCGTGGGCCCGATGGTGGCCATCGCCAACGCCAACGGCGGCTCCGAAGGCGCACGCGCCCTCTTCGGTGCCATCATCGCCGCCGGGGCAGTCTCGATCCTCATCGCGCCCGCGGTGTCCAAGATGCTGCGCTTCTTTCCGCCCATCGTCACCGGCACGATCATCCTTGTGATCGGCATCAGCCTGATGCGGATCGGCATCAACTGGATCTTCGGCAATCCGGTCGGCCCGACCGCGCCCTCGATCATCGATCCCGCCCATGCCGACTGGCTGAAAGCCGTAACCGAAGGCGCTGCGGCGGGCACCATCACCGGCCTGCCCGAGCTTCCCGCCAAGCTGGCCCTTGCGGCAACCCAAGCCAACCCCGCCTATGCGCCGCTGGGCAATGTCGGGATTTCGGCCATCGTGCTGGTCTCGATCCTGCTGATCGCCAAATTCGCCAAGGGCTTTATTGCCAATATCTCGGTCCTTCTCGGTATCGCCATCGGCGTGGTCATCGCGGTGGCGCTTGGCAAGATGGGCTTTGCCAAGGTCGCTGACGCGAGCTGGTTCGGCCTGATCCTGCCGTTCCAATTCGGCACGCCGACCTTCGATCCGGTGATTATCCTCACCATGACCCTTGTCATGATTGTGGTCATGATCGAAAGCACCGGCATGTTCCTGGCGCTTGGCGACATGACCGGCAAACCGGTGACCCAGCCGATGCTGTCCGCTGGCCTTCGCACCGACGGCCTTGGCACCCTGATCGGAGGGCTCTTCAACACGTTCCCCTATACCTCCTTCAGCCAGAATGTCGGGCTTGTGGGTGTCACGGGAATCAAGAGCCGTTTCGTCTGTGCCGCCGGCGGGATCATCCTGATCGTGCTTGGCCTCGTGCCGAAGATGGGCGCGCTGGTCGAATCCGTGCCGACCATGGTGCTGGGCGGCGCTGGCCTGGTGATGTTCGGCATGGTGGCTGCAACCGGCATCCGAATTCTTGCTGGTGTCGATTTCGCGAAGAACCGCAACAACCTCTTCATCGTCGCGGTTTCGGTCGGCATGGGGATGATCCCGCTGGTCGCCCCGAACTTCAAGCAGTGGATGCCGCAAGGCATTCATCCGCTGATCGAAAGCGGCATCCTTCTGGCTTCGATCACTGCAGTGATCCTGAACGCCTTCTTCAACGGCGCCCAGGGCTCGATCGATGAGGCAAAGGCCTCTGCCGCGATGGCCGACCATTGACCAACAGGGCCAGGCACAAAGCCCGGCCCCACCCTTGACGCCACGGTCTCCGCCGACCCACGGTCGGCCTTGCAACAACGGGCCGCGTCATGCCCGACCAATCCCTCCGGGCCCGCATCCGAAACCCGTACGAAGGCCCCAGCGAGGCAGCCGACCGCTCCCGCTTTGGCCTTCTCGGCTTTGACCTCCTCACCATCGTCTTTCCGGTCTCCACCTCGTTTATGGTCCGCGACCGCTGGATCGAGGTGGCCGACATTGCCATCGGCCCCGTGCTTCTGGTCGATGTCGCGGTCCGGCTCCGGATCGCCCCCGCCCGGCGCGCGAGCTTTTCAGCTTTTGCTGCCTGGCCGACCTCGCCGTCGTCGTGTCGCTCCTTGCGCCCCTCTGGGGCGAAGGACCGGCCTTCCCGCGTGTCCTGTGCGGCTTTGCCGCGTCACGACCCTTTCGACCACCGGCTACGGCGTCTTCACCCTGAACGGCCCCTCCGGCTAGCTCTTGTCCGTGGCGATCATGATCTTCGGCATCTCCCTCTTCCTGCGCCTGGTGCAGGTGATGCTTGGACCCCCCAAAGTCGCACACAAATGCCCGACCTGCGGCCTGGGCCGCCAAGACTGCGACGCCGTCCACTGCATGGCCTGCGGGACGATCCGGAACATCGAGGATGAGGGGGCAGTGTGAAGCGGAGCAATGGAACGGCGTCAAACGGACACTCGCCGCCCGACCTTTCAACGTCGGCTTCCCGGAAGAAGCGGACAGACAGTCATCCATTCACAATTGAAAGCAATCCCGTGAAATCTATCCGCCGCCGCCTTCAAGCCAGTCTCGAGCCCGGGCATCTGGAATCAACTCTTCAAGCCGTCCTCGATAAAACGCGATTTCTTCTTCGGACAGCTTTCCGTGCCATTTCTCGGAGCTGGCAGAGTCAAAGAAATTCCCATCGGATTTCCAGAAGCCCGTACCACCCACAGGCGCATAGTCGGCTGCCTTGGCCTTCATCGCGCCGAAAGCCGTGGCCTTGGTCACTGTATCGATCACGCTGGCATCCGCATCGATCCCCGCCGCCGCTGCCAACGCCTCGACCGTGCGCCTCCCGTCGCGAACCATGTCGGAATAATGGAACAACTTCAGATCAGGCAACCTGCCGGAAACCACCGTATTCAAGTAATGCATCGTCAGACTCATCAGATTGTCTTCGCTAGTGTCATTATTATCCGACAAGTTGCTGATATAGGCCCGGATCGACTGCGGGACGGGCCATTTCATCATGTCGTCATCGCCGACATCTCTCCTGTTAGCGGTATGTTTCCGCAAGGAAAAAAAGACGTCAAGCGGGTGGCGATAGACGGCGATGACTGTAACGCCCTCCCAGATCGGAAAGCCGTCAGCGGGGGCGTGTGTCTTGACGACACGGCGCCCCTTTTGCGCGGCAAGCGCCTCTGCGACCTCACTCGCCGGGACACCCAGGTCAGCGTCAACCCAGGGTGAAAGTACCGGCAGCCTGGCAGGCAACTCCGCCCCGCCGTGGACGAGCATCGCGAGCATCGTCTGTGTCCACGTCGTGCCGCATTTGGGGGGAGTGCAAACGAGGATGTCACCCTTGTTGGGAACCCATGTTTCCCAGCGTTCGGGCCTTGTGACACCGCCGCGGTAAATGCGTGTTGCAGGGGCAATCACTAGGGCAGCACTGGTCATGGCAACATGGTCTCCCGGGCGCAGGGATCTTGGGTCGCTGAGCGCTCCGGTTCTTCACGCGCCCCCTCGGGAAACGTAGGCGGGAAGGCCCTTCCGGTCTATTGCTAACTTCGATCGGACTCGGCTGGCTCTTGAAGCAGTCTGCCTTGAACGTGCTGAGCCGCTCAGCAGAACGACCAAGCTTCGTTCTGACAGCACAACAAAGTCGGCGTCGGGCTCAAGGCCCGGCGATGTGCCCTTTTCCCTGTGACCGAAGTGGGTATCTCAGCCGCATTCGCCGGTCGGCGGGATGACAAAGCCCGATAACCCCGTCCCTTCCAGTGGGAGGCCGACAGGCCGAAGGGCTATTGGATCGTGCATATCAAGGTTACCGTTCCTGGGACCTACCGCCGCTATGCCGACTTGGCGCCTGCCATCGTCGCTCAACTCGGCGGAAAAAATAACGTCGATGCGGGACGCACTGAAACGGCCGAGGGCGATTCATCCCTTGATCGGCACGCTGTGGTCGAGTTTCCCAGCTATGAAGCGGTCGTGGCAGCCTTTCGATCGGAAGCATACCAGACGGTTGTCAACACTCGCCACGCCAGTTCAGAATGCTCTTTCACACTTGCCGAGGGTGCCTGACACCGCGCCATTATTTGTCCACCAAGGACTCGGATCGGTCCTTCGCCGCATCCTGCATCAAGGTCTGGCGGGTGACTTCCCCCCATTCACCTGTTCCCAAATATCCCACGGGAGGTCTGGAGGGTGTGAAACCCTCCAGTCCCCACCCCAATCCAGATGCCCTTGCGCCCTCCAATCCCTGCCAAACCCTTACCGCTCTCCGCTAACCCCTTGATTTTCCCAAGTCTCCCAGTTGACCCACTGTGGACATCACCCCATCAGGCGGGCCATATCCAGCATCCTGTTGGAAAACCCCCATTCGTTGTCGTACCACCCGAAGACGCGGCACAGCCCCTGCGGGGTGATCCTCGTCTCCGGGCAGGCCATCACGATGCTCTCCCCCCGCGCCCGCAGGTCAGAGGAAACCAGCGGCAGGTCGGTCGTCCCGATCACCCCTCCCGCTGCCCGGAAAGCCGCGTTCACGGCCTCGACGCTGACGGGCCGGTCGGTGAGTACGGTCAGGTCGACGCAAGAGACGCTGGCGACCGGCACCCGCACCGCCGACCCCATGATCCGCCCCGCCACCTCGGGCAGGACCTGATCCAGAAGTCGCTGCGCGCTGGTTGTCGTCGGCACCATCGACAAGGCCGCTGCCCGGCTGCGGGCAAAGTCGGCGGCGGGGGCGTCAACGGTCGGCTGGCTGCCGGTATAGCAGTGGATCGTCGTCATCGACCCGGTGACCACACCCCAATGCCGGTCCAGTAGCTTGACCGGCGGGGCGAGGGCGTTCGTCGTGCAGCTGGCGTTCGACACGATCCTTTGGTCGCGCAGCGCGCCGTCGTTTGCACCGAGGACCACCGTCACCTCAGCCGCGCTGGAAGGACCCGAGATCAGGACGCGTCGCGCCCCCGCCCGCAACCCACGCTCGGCCACATCCCGGCTTTCGGCGCGGCCGGTGCATTCCATCACCACATCGACGCCGGAAAGATCCAGCGTCGTGAGGTCAACCGCGCGGTGCAGCGGAATTGGCCGCCCATCCACCACCAGCGCCCCACCTGCAAGCGCCACGGTCCCCGCCCACGGGCCGAAAACCGAGTCGAACTGGAAGAGATAGGCGCACATCTCGGGTGCTGCGATGTCGTTGATCCCGACGATCTCGACCCCCGGCGATGCCCCCTTGGCCCAGGCGCGCAGGACTGACCGGCCGATCCGTCCGAAACCGTTCACGAAGACCCGCATCGCCCAGCCCCATTCGCTGCACTTCCGGCAAAGTCAGACCATGGGTGCAGGCCGGGATCAACGGTCATTTGATCAAAACTTGTACCCGGCACAAAGGCCTAGACCGGGACGGTGGTCCCCTGCCCGCGCTCGGTTGCCCGGCGGACGGCCATGGCCGCCACGGCAAGATCCTGCAGCCCGACGCCGGTGCCGTCGAAGAGGGTGATTTCTTCGGCGCTGCGCCGTCCCGGATGGCGCCCGATCAGCACGTCGCCCAGGGGAGTGATCGCGGTCGCATCAAGCAGACCCGCCGCAACGGCATGCTGTGCCTCGCCAATGCTGACGGACTGCGCGACCTCATCGGTAAAGACCGAGGCGCGGCCGAGAAGGGCGGGCTCCACCTCTTGTTTGCCGACTGTGTCGGTGCCCATGCAGGCCAGATGCGTGCCGGGTTTCACATGCGCCGACATCAGGCTTGCGGCGGGGCTGGACGTGATGGTCACGATCACGTCCGCCTCGACCATCCGCTCCAGCGGCACGGCTTCGAAAGGAAGACCCAATTCGGCTGCGATCTCGCCCAGCTTGGGCAGCATGTCGGGATGCAGGTTCCAGGCGATTACCCTCTCGAACTTGCGCACCCGCGCTGCGGCACGAAGCTGGAAGCCCGCCTGATGACCGGCGCCGATCATGCCCAGAACCTTGGCATCGCGCCGCGCCAGCCGGTCGATGGAAATCGCCGAAGCCGCTGCGGTGCGCAGAGCCGTCAGGAGGCCGCCGCCGACCATCGCGGTTGGGCGCCCGGTCTCGGGGTCGAAGAGAAAGACGGTCGACTGGTGGTTGATGATCCCCTTCGCGGCGTTGCCCGGGAAGTACCCGCCTGCCTTGACGCCCAGTTGCCCGCCGGAACGATCAAGCCCGGATTTGAAGCCGTACTGGCGGCCCTCGCCAAGCGCTTCGCGCACCACCGGGAAGTTGTAGGCATCCCCCCGGGCCATGGCAGAGAAGGTTGCCTCGACTGCCGTGAAGGCGTCTTCGGGCGAAACGAGAGAGGCGATCAGCGCCTCGGGGACGATCAGCATCGGGGGTTCCTTTTGCAGGCGGTGGGAGCGGGGGTTTCACACCCCCCGCGCCCCCCGTGGGATATTTGGGCCGGTACGGAAGGTCAGTAGGCCTTGCCACGGGCCGAGACCGGCCAGACAACCTCGACCTTGCCGTTCCTGACACCAACGTACCAGTCATGCACGTTGCAGGTCGGGTCGCAGTGGCCGGGGACAAGCTTCAGCTTGTCATTGACCTTCAAGACGCCTGCCGGGTCTTCGACCACGCCGTGCTCATCGCTGCACTTGACGTACTTCACGTCGGTCCGACCATAGATGACCGGCAGGCCGCTATCCACCGACTGCGCCTTGAGGCCCGCGTCCACGATGGCCTTGTCAGCCTTGGCGTGGCTCATCACCGAGGTCAGGATGAACAGCGCGTTTTCCCATTCGCCCTGGTCGATCCGCTTGCCTTCCTTGTCGAGGATGCGGCCATAGTCTGCATCCATGAAAGCGTAGCTGCCGCACTGCAACTCGTTGTAAACGCCCGAGGTGCTTTCGAAGTAATAGCTGCCCGTGCCGCCGCCGCCGACGATATCGCAAGGAATGCCCATCGCACCGAGCGTGTCGACAGCGTCCTTCACTTGTGCCACCGCCAGGTCGATCTTGGCCTTGCGGTCAAAATAGCTGTCCATGTGCTGCATCGCGCCCTGATAGGCCTGGATGCCCGCGAACTTGAGGCCGGGGGCCGCGTCGATGGCCTTGGCCAGGGCCGCAACCTCGGGCGTGGTTTTCACGCCGCAGCGCCCGGCGCCGCAGTCGATTTCGACCAGACATTCGATGGTTGTGCCGTGCTTCACCGCTGCCGCCGAGAGATCGGCCACATTGTCCAGCATATCGACGCAGCAGATCGTGCGGGCTCCGAGCTTGGGGATCCGGGCCAGCCGGTCGATCTTGGCCAGATCGCGGACCTGATTGCTGACCAAGATATCCTTGATGCCGCCGCGCGCGAAAACCTCGGCCTCCGAGACCTTCTGGCAGCAGACGCCGACCGACCCGCCAAGGCGCTCCTGCAGCTTGGCCACGTCCACCGACTTGTGCATCTTGCCATGCACCCGGTGACGCATACCGTGGGCCTTGGCATAGTCGCCCATCTTCTTGATATTGCGCTCCAGCGCGTCGAGGTCGAGGACGAGGCAGGGCGTCTGGATATCCGCCTCGGCCATTCCGGGCAGGGCGGGGATGTCGTAGCCCACTTCGAGGCCTTCGAATTTTGGAAGCGAATTCATGTGTTTACCCTTTCATCCAAGGCAGATTGTCCAGATCGACGTTGCCGCCGGTGATGATGACGCCGACGCGGTGGCCGCGAAAGACGTCCTTGTGTTTCAGGATCGTGGCCAGCGGCACGGCGCAGCTGGGTTCCATTACGATCTTCATGCGCTTCCAGGTCAGCTTCATTGCCTCGACAATCTCTTCCTCGGAGGCGGTGAAGATATCGGTGACGTGGTTCTTGACGAAGTGCCAGGTCAGGTCCTTGAGCGGGACCTTCAGCCCGTCAGCCACGGTTTCCGGCGCGTCGTCGGCGATGATGTACCCGGCCTTGAAGCTGCGGAAAGCGTCGTCGGCGTTCTTCGGCTCGGCCGCGTAGATATCGACGCCTGGGGCGATGTTCGATACCGTCAGGCAGGTGCCCGAGATCATGCCGCCGCCGCCAATCGGGGCGATGATTGCGTCAAGGCCTTCGACCTGATCCAGCAGCTCACGGGAACAGGTCGCCTGCCCGGCGATCACGCGCGGGTCGTTGTAGGGGTGGACGAATTCGCCCCCGGTGCGGGCCTGAACCTCGGCAAAGACCGCCTCGCGGCTGGAGGTGGAGGGTTCGCATTCGGTGATCACCCCGCCATAGCCGCGCACGGCGTCTTTCTTCGCCTGCGGAGCGGTCCGGGGCATGACGACGTTGCAGGGAATGCCCCGCCGACCTGCGGCGTAGGAGAGGCTGAGCGCGTGGTTGCCAGAGGAATGGGTGCAGACGCCGTTGGCGGCCATCGCGTCCGACAACCCGAAGACCGCATTGCAGGCGCCGCGGACCTTGAACGCCCCGGCCTTCTGGAAGTTCTCGCATTTGAAGAACAGCTCGGCCCCGGTCAGGTCGTTCAGGTAGCTGGAGGTCAGGACCGGCGTGCGGTGGATGTAGGGTTCAATGCGGGCATGGGCGGCCAGCACGTCGTCGTAGGTCGGGATCAGCATGGTGAGGTCCTTCATCATTCACGCCGCCGCAAGTGCCAGAGAGCGCGCGGTGCCACGGTAGAATTCCTGTGCTGCGGCGACACCCGAGCCAAGCCGGATGTTCCAGCCAAGATCGGCCATGCACATCTCGGCTGTGGCCAGGCCCGACAGCACCATGACATCGGTCAGGCTGCCCAGATGGCCGATGCGGAAGACCTTGCCCGCAACTTCGCCCAGGCCTACGCCGAAAGCCACGCCGTATTTGCTGGCGGCCAACTGGACGAGGTCGGTGCCGTTGCAGCCGTCGGGTAATTTTACCGCGGTCACGGTGTCTGAGTAAAGGTCGGGCGAGACGGCATAGGGGCTCATCCCCCATGCGGTGATCGCGCGGCGCACGCCTTCGGCAAGACGGTGATGGCGCGCGTAAACGTTCTCAAGCCCCTCGTCCTCCAGCAGGTCGATGGCATGGGCAAGGCCCGCGATCAGGCCGACCGGGGGGGTATAGGGAAAGCCACCCCTGGCGTAGGAGGTTAGCATGTCCTTGAAATCAAAGAAGGTGCGCGGCAGTCTGGCGGTGTCCATGGCCGCGATGGCCTTGGGGCTGATCCCGAGGATCGCGAGACCGGCGGGCAGCATGAAGCCCTTCTGGCTGCCTGCAACGGCGACATCGACGCCCCAGCCGGCGAACTCGAACGGCATGGAACCGATTGATGAGACGCCATCGACAAAGAGCATCGCGCCATGTCCGGCCGCGGCCATCGCCCGGCGAATGCCGCCGATGTCGGATTTCACGCCGGTTGCGGTCTCGTTGTGGGTGGCGAGAACGGCCTTGATCGTGCCGGTCTTGTCAGCTTTCAGCGCGGCCTCGATGGCGGCAAGCGGTGCGCCCTGACCCCAGGGGGTCTCGATGATCTGGACGTTCAACCCATGACGCTGGCAAAGGTCGATCCAGCGGTGGCTGAACATGCCGAAGCGCGCAGCAAGCACCGTGTCGCCTGGGGAAAGCGTGTTGGTCACCGCCGCCTCCCAGCCGCCCGTTCCGGTCGAGGGGAGCAGGATGACCTCACCCTCGGTCATCTTCAGCACGCGGCGCACGCCTTCGACCGCAGGCTTGAACATCCGCGCGAAGGCGGGCGAACGGTGGTCGATCGTCGGTATGTCGCAGGCTTTGCGGACCGAGTCCGGAATATTGGTCGGGCCGGGGATGAAGACGGGGTTCTGGAAGGACATCTGGCTCTCTCCCTTGAGGATGCGAGCAGCTTACGGGGCCACCACTCTGGACACAATTTTTTCGAAAAGATTTTTCATTTTCTGAATTTCATGCTATTTCAATGCCAGAACAGATACTTGCGCTTTTTCAGCATGGGAATCATGAGGTCAAATGGCACAAAAACCTCGCGGGCGGCCGAAGGCGTTTCACGACAAGACCGACCAGAACACGGTGCAGGCTCTTGACCGGGCTCTCTACCTGCTTGAGCATTTGGCCCAGGGGCCGGGGCGCACGCTTTCCGATCTGGCGGAAGACACCGGTCAGGCGGTCGCCACCACCTTCCGCGCGCTGCAGACCCTGCAAGGACATGGCATGGTCGAGGTGGAGGAACCCGGCCAGCTTTGGCACATCGGCGCGGGGGCGTTCCGGATCGGCACGGCCTTTCTGCGCCGGACCAAGGTGGTCGAACGCTCCCGCCAGCCCATGGACGCGCTGATGCGCGAGACGGGCGAAACCGCGAACCTTGGGGTCGAGGTGCGGGGCGAGGTTCTGTTCCTGGCCCAGGTCGAAACGCATGAGGCGATCCGCGCCTTCTTTCCGCCCGGCACCAAGGGCCCGATGCATTCCAGCGGCATCGGCAAGGCGCTTTTGGCCTGGTACCCAGAAGACCGCGCGCGTGAGATTATCGGCCGGCAGGGGTTGCAGAAGTTCACGACGCTGACCCTGACCTCGGACACGGCCCTGTTGCGCGATCTGGCGCGCACCCGCGAGCGCGGTTTCGCCATTGACGACCAGGAGCGCGCCGAGGGGATGCGCTGCATCGCCGCCCCGATCTTCAATGCCTATGGCGAACCCGTGGCCGGACTGTCGGTTTCCGGCCCGGCGTTCCGGGTCGGGCTGTCGGATGCCACCCGGATCGGCGCCCTCGTCCGCGCGGCGGCGGATCAGGTGACCGAGGCGACGGGCGGCACGCGGCCTTAGGCCAGTTGCGCGGCCTTTGAATGCAGGTGGGCGACCAGTCCCGGATCCAGTTGCATCCGCGCAGCAAGCATTGCGAGATAGCCCTTTTCGGCGGGTGCATTCTCATCAACCACCAGAAGCGAGGCTGCGTAGATCTCGGTCGCCTCACGTTCGTTGCGGGCAAGGGCTGCGACCCGGCCCACATCCAGCGGCGCGTCAAGTTCGGAGGTGATCAGCGCAGTCGCCTCGTCTCCAAGGCCAAGATTGGCCAGTTGCGCGTCAATGCGGGCGCGTTCGTCCGGCGTGACGTGGCCATCGGCCTTGGCCGCCGCGATCATCGCCTGCAGAATGCGGGTGGCAAGATCATCGGCGGCATCAGGGTCATCGGGCAGGAACTCGGTTCCGGCGGGCGAAGGCAGGCTGATTGGCCCCCCCTCGACCCCGGCGGTCCTGCCGGCCTTCCAGTCCTCATAGGCCTTGTAGGCCAGCCCGCCGATCAGGGCGGCACCGCCGATCTTGGCGCCGGTGCCGATCAGCCTGCGCCCTCCCCGGGTCAGAAGGACGCCCAGAAGTCCGCCCGCGATCGCGCCCTTGCCGAGTGTGGACTGGGCATTCCACGTCTCTTTCGCCTTTTCGGTCAAACCCTTGGCCCCTTGGCCACCGGTAAGTTGAGCAAGGCTGCTTGTCAGACTGTCGAGCAAGGATTTCGCGTTCAGCATCAGGACCTCCTGTCTGTGTCAGGGGACATATGTGCACGCGAGGATGACGGCGCAATGACCGGCATCAAGCGCCCCAGCCGCCACCTCCCGGAGTGCGCATCTCGAAGACCGCGCCTGCGGGCAGGTCGCGTTCATCATTGCCCTGCAGGGCCTCGATGCGGCCGTCCGGCCAGTGGACCAGGTTTTCACCGACCGCCCCCGGAGCGCCGCCTGCGACCCCGAAGGGCGGCACCTTGCGGCTGCCGCAAAGCGTGGTGACCGTGACCGGCGCAAGGAAGCAAAGCCGCCGCACGGCCCCGTCACCCCCGCGCCAGCGCCCCGCCCCGCCCGAGCCATGGCGGATCGAAAACACCTCCAGCCGCACCGGAAAGCGCTTCTCAAGCACTTCGGGGTCGGTCATGCGGGTGTTGGTCATGTGGCTTTGCACCGCGTCGCAGCCTGCAAAACCCGACCCCGCGCCAGTGCCGCCAGCGATGGTTTCGTAGTTCTGGAATGCCTCATTGCCCCAGATGAAGTTGTTCATCGTGCCTTGTGCCGCCGCCACAACGCCAAGCGCGCCATAAAGCGCATTGCAGGCGGACTGGCTCACCTCGGTGTTCCCGGCGATCACCGCAGCGGGGGGGCGCGGGTTCAAAAGCGTGCCTTCGGGGACGATGATGGTCAGCGGTGCCAGACAGCCCTCGTTCAGGGGGATCGGCTTGCCGACGAGCGTGCGGAAGACATACAGCACGACCGCCCGGGTCACGGCTTGCGGGGCGTTGTAGTTGCCCGAATGCTGCGGGCTGGTGCCGGTGAAATCGATGGTGGCGGTGCGGTTGGCGCGGTCTACCGAGATGCGCGCGCGGATGGTGGTGCCGATGTCCATCGGGTAGCTGAATTCCCCATCGCGCAGGTGGTCGATGACCGCCCGGACGCATTCCTCGGCGTTCTTCTGGACGTGGCCCATATAGGCGGAAACGGTGTCGGCACCGTGGTTGGCGACAACGCGCAGAAGCTCCCGCCGTCCGGTTTCATTCGCGGCGATCTGGGCCTTGAGGTCCGCCATGTTCTGATCCGGCGACCGGCAGGGCCATTTGCCTGACCCCAGAAGCGAGCGCGTCCCGGCCTCTCGCAACCGGCCTTGCGCCACCAGCGCGAAGAGGTCGATCACGACGCCTTCTTCGTCGATCGTGGTGCTGTCGGGCGGGCCGGACCCCGGGGTGCGGCCACCGATATCAGCGTGATGCCCGCGCGACCCCAGCCAGAACGCCGCGCGGCCGCCCACAAAGACCGGGGTGATCACCGTCACGTCGGGCAGATGCGTGCCGCCGTTCCAGGGTGAGTTCAGCATCCAGGCGTCGCCATCCCGCGCCGTGGCCCCCACTGCGGCAATCACGGTCTTCACGGCATGGGACATCGAACCCAGATGGACCGGCACATGCGGTGCGTTGGCGACAAGGTCGCCTGCCGCGTCAAAGATCGCGCAGGAAAAGTCGAAGCGTTCCTTGATGTTGACCGACCACGCGGTATTGGCCAGCGTCGCGCCCATCTGGTCGGCGACGGACATGAAGAGGTTGTTGAACACCTCAAGCAGCACCGGGTCGGCCTTGGTGCCTGCGGCCGGTGGCCGGGCGATGGCCGTGGTTCGGGTCAGGATCAGGTTGGACTGTCCATCGACCCGTGCGTCCCACCCCGGTTCGACGATGGTGGTTCCTGTGGCTTCCGCGATGACGGCGGGGCCCTTGATCCGGGTGTCTGCACCGCAGCTCTCGCGGCGATAAAGCGGGACGTCCTGCCAGCGGCCATCCGCCCAAAGCCGGAGATCGGTGGCCGGAGCACCGGCATCCGGGGCGAGCGGCATTTCAGGCAGATCCGCCCCGCCACCTTCCGCCTCGGCCGCCAGCATCTCGAACAGGATCGCGCGTTCGGGTGAGGTGAAGCCGAACCTGGCCTGATGCGCGGCGGCGAAGGCGGCGGCCATATCTGCTTCGGTTCCGAACGGGACAGGCAGCGATTGGTGCGAGCCGTCATAGCGCAGATGCGCGATCCGGATGATCTTCGGACTGGCGATCCCCTGCGCGGCAAGCTCTTCGCCCGCCTCGGCGGCAAGATCCTGCATCCGCGCCTTTGCGCCGGCACTGTCAGCAAGCGGAGCGTCGAATTGCGCCTCTCGCAGGGCGCGGAGATCGGCGAGGCCCATGCCGAAAGCGGACAGCACGCCGGCATGGGGATGCAGAAATACCGTCCGCATCCCCAGCGCATCGGCCACGCCACAGGCATGCTGCCCCCCGGCCCCGCCAAAGCATTGCAGCGTATAGCCGGTCACGTCATGGCCGCGCTGGACGGAAATCTTCTTGATCGCGTTGGCCATGTTGTCGATGGCAATCCGCAGGAAGCCTTCGGCCACCACCTCTGGAGGATCAAGCCGTCCGGTCGCCGTGGCGATGTCTTGCGCCAGGGCGGCGAACTTCGACTGCACCACGTCGGCATCCAGCGGCTGATCCCCGCCAGGGCCGAAGACGGCGGGGAAGTGGTCAGGCGACAGCCGCCCCAGCATCACGTTGCAATCGGTGATCGTCAGCGGTCCGCCCCGGCGATAGCTGGCGGGACCGGGATTGGCACCGGCGCTGTCCGGCCCCACCTGATAGCGCCCGTCGCGGAAGGAGCAGATCGACCCTCCCCCGGCCGCTACGGTGTGGATATCCATCATCGGCGCACGCATCCGAACGCCAGCCACCTCGGTCTCGAATGATCGTTCATAAACCCCGGCGTAATGGCTGACATCCGTCGAGGTGCCACCCATGTCAAAACCGATCAGGCGCTGGAATCCGGCAGCCTCCGCCGTTCGCACCATGCCGACGATGCCACCTGCGGGGCCGGACAGGATGGCGTCCTTGCCCTGAAAGCGCCCGGCTTCGGTCAACCCACCGTTCGACTGCATGAAGAGAAGCCGGCCAGTGGCCCGCCCCATGTCCAGTGCCCCTTCGACCTGCGCCACATAGCGCCGAAGGATAGGCGACAGATAGGCGTCGACCACCGTCGTATCGCCGCGCGGCACCAGCTTGGCCAGTCGGCTGACCTGATGGGAAAGCGAGATCTGTGCAAAGCCCGCCTCTGCCGCCAGCGCGCCTGCCCGCGCCTCATGTGCAGGGTTCACATGGCCATGCATCAGCGCGATGGCAACGGCGGCAATACCCGCCGCACGCGCCGCTGCCAGTGCTGAACGAACCGCCGCTTCGTCCAGCGGGCGCACTTCGTTGCCTTCTGCATCAAGGCGCCCTGGAACCTCGGCCACGGTTTCATACAACAGATCCGGACGGCGGATATTCAGCTCAAACAGCGCCGGTCGCGCCTGGGTTCCGATGCGCAGCAGATCGCCGAAACCTTCGGTGATCAGGAGCAGAACCCGTTCGCCCTTGCGTTCCAGCAGCGCGTTGGTGGCGACTGTGGTGCCCATCTTGACCGCAGCGATGGCGTCATCCGGGAGCCCCTCGCCGGGGGTGAGCCCAAGGCAATCATGGATGCCCTGCACCGCTGCATCAGGGTAACGTTCCGGATTTTCCGACAGAAGCTTGCGGGTGACGAGGCTGCCATCCGGGGCGCGGCCCACGACATCGGTGAAGGTGCCGCCCCGGTCGATCCAGAATTCCCAAGCCATGACACCCCCTGCATTGCGGGCCGAAGGTAGTGCAACGCGGGACGGGCAGGAAGCCTTGCCGAGATGAAAACGGTTTGGGCTTTTCCGCTCTTCGCATCACGCATTCTATTGCCGCAGTTGTAACGCCCTTGGAGCCGGGCGCGAAGTGGCACTATCCGACCACAATGCGTCAGACACATCGGAGCCACCCAGACATGCGTTTTCCGCTCTACCTGATGCTTGGCAGCCTTATCACGGCCGCAAGTGCGGTGCTGGCAGAGGGCACGGCCAAGGGGGCCCCTGACGTACTGGTGCTGGGCGACTCGCAACTGACCTTCGGCGCAGGCGCGGCGTTCCTGGAGGAGCTTGGCGCGATGGCGGGCAGTTGCGGGCTGGGGACCGGGGCAAGCACCGGGATCATCGGCGTGCGGTCCAGCTCGATCGCCAGCTGGACCGGTCGCAGCAAGACCGCCAAGGGCGCGATCTGTGACGTGGACCCGAAGTGGAAGGTCAACGCAGGTGCGTACGGTACCTTGTCCCAGGGAGAGAATCTGTATGTGCAGATCGGTCGCGGGGAGCAGTTCCAGTTCTGCAGCCCGGGCCAGTCGCCCCTGCAAGCCGTCTTTGCTGACGGCTACTACGCGCCGGACCTGTTGATCTTTTTCATGATGGGCAATGCGGCCGAGCGTTGGGCAGGCAATCCGGATGCGGCGCTAAAGGATGTGCGCGCGCTGATGACCGATCTTCCCAAGGACCAGCCCTGCATCTTCATGACCTCGGCACCGCCCTACAAGGAGAAGGCGGTCAGCTTGCGCCAACGGGCACAGGACAACATCGAAAAGGCCTTTGCCAAGGCGGGCAGCTATTGCAGCTTTGTCCCCGGGTTCACTGCTGCCACGATCCGTGAAAATCAGGGCAATGCGGCGAACTTCCGGCGCAAATCCTCGGGCGCGGTCAAGGACCCGTTTCACCCGACGGAGCCTGCCGCACGCCGATTCCTGAAACTGCAACGCACGGCCCTGTGCCGGGCGATCACGACGCAGCTTGGGTCGCAGTGACCCGGAGCCCCTTGAAACAAGGATCACGACACCGCGATCCGGTTGCAAGTTTTGTAAGGGCCCGGCCATGCGCAGCGAACGGACGGTTACGCAGCAACAAGGATCGAACCAATGCTCAAGATGATCGCTCTCGCACTTGCCTTCACCGCCGGAATGATGGGTGCCGCTTTTGCGGGGGAGCAATACGTCGACCAGACCGGGTTTGCCGTGTCGGGCTACGATGTCGTGTCTTACTTCGACCTGCCGCAGTCCGAGGTGGGACAACCCCAGAAGGTTCCGCTGCCCGGAAATGCCAGCATCACCGCCGAGTATAACGGCGCCCGGTTCGCCTTTGCAGCCGAGGCGAACCGCGATCGTTTTCTGGCCGATCCGGCGGCTTTTGCCCCACAGTATGACGGGCATTGCGCCTATGGTGTATCCAAGGGCGGCAAGGTCCCGGGCAACCCGACGCTCTGGCGCATCGTGGATGGCAAGCTTTACCTCAACATCACCAAGAACGTGGTGGGCTTCTGGGAAGAGGATATCCCGGGCAACCTGAAGAAGTCCGAAAAAAACTGGGTGGGGCTGGAACAGCAGGCAGCGTCAACAGACAAGATCCCGAATTTCACGTCCGCAGCGCCTGTGGCGAACTGACCAAAGACGGATTGTGAGCTATCTGCAGGATCAAACGACTGAAAAAGCGCCGGCCCTTTCGGGCCTGCGTGTGCTTGATCTGTCGCGCATCCTTGCGGGGCCGACCGCCACGCAACTCCTTGCCGATCTCGGCGCCGAGGTCATCAAGATCGAACGCCCCGGCTTGGGCGACGACACGCGCAGTTGGGGTCCACCCTTCGTGACGGATGCTGACGGCTCCGATACCCGAGAAAGCGCGTATTTCCTGGCCGCGAACCGGGGCAAGCATTCGGTCGCCGTGAACATTGCCGATCCGCGCGGGCAGTCCATCGTGCAGGCCCTTGCCGCAAAGGCCGATATTCTGGTCGAAAATTTCAAGCCGGGAGATCTGGAACGTTATGGCCTCGACTACGCGACGCTGCAGCGTATCAATCCCCGGCTGATCTATTGCTCGATCACCGGCTTCGGCCAGACCGGCCCGAACGCCCACCGCGCCGGCTATGACTTTCTGGTGCAGGGCGAAGCGGGGTTGATGAGCTTGACGGGCGAGGCCGACGGCCCGCCGTTGAAGGCCGGTGTCGGCATCGCCGATATCCTTTGCGGCATGTATGCCACTGTCGGGATTCTTGCAGCGGTTGAGGCGCGGCATGCGTCGGGGTTGGGCCAGCACATCGACCTGGCACTGATGGATGCGCAGGTGGCGATGCTGATAAATCAGGGCGTGGCCCATCTGACAGATGGACAGGTTCCACCCCGGCGCGGCAATGATCATCCGACCATTGTTCCCTACGGCACTTTTCCGGCCAGCGACGGCAGCTTCATCCTGGCCGTCGGCAACGACGCCCAGTTCGCCCGGTTCGCGGCGGCAGCGGGTGCGCCGGGGTTGGCCTTCGACGCGCGCTTTGCGACCAACGCTTCCCGGGTGCGCAACCGGGTAGTCCTGCTCCCGCTGCTTTCGGCGCTGACTGCAGGCCGTAGCGCAGCCGAATGGCTTGCGATCTGCGCGGCCGAGACGGTGCCCGCCGGCCCGGTCAACGATCTGGCTCAGGTCTTTGCCAGTCCGCAGGTGGCGGCGCGAGGTATGCGGGTCCGCATGAACCATCCGAGTGCGGGCAGCGGCCATGTCGACCTGATCGGCAACCCGTTGAAACTGTCGCAAACCCCTGTCACCTATGCCAAAGCGCCGCCGCAGCTTGGGGCGGACACGATGACAGTGCTGGCGCGCGATCTTGGACTGGGCTCCGAAGCCTTGCAGGAACTGGCGGCAGCTGGCGTGATCGAAGGGAACCTGGACGCGTGAAGACCGAGACCACAAGAACCGGCGCCGACATCATCGGCGCGGCACTGGCGCGGGCGGGTGCCACCCATGCCTTTGGCATCCCGGGGGGCGAGGTTCTGGCGCTGATGCAGGGGCTCGATGCTGCGGGCCTCCGCTTCCTTCTGGTCAAGCATGAAAACTCGGGCGGGTTCATGGCCGAGGGGCTCTGGCACATGACCGGCGCGCTCCCGGTCCTCGTGGCGACGCTCGGGCCCGGAGTGGCGAACGCGGTCAATGTCGTCGCCAATGCGATGCAGGACCGGGTGCCGCTGATCTTCCTCACCGGCTGCGTCGATGCAGCCGAGGCCGAGACCTATACCCATCAGGTCTTCGACCATCAGGCGGTGCTACGGCCGGTGGTCAAGGGCAGCTTCCGCCTTGCCCCCGGCGCGGTAGGTGCGGGCATGGCAAAGGCCATCGCGCTTGCAACCTCGGGCCAGCCCGGACCGGTGCATGTCGATGTGCCGATCGGTTTGGCCGAAGGCGTGGCAAGCGAGGCGGTCGTTCCCTTTGCGCCTTCCAGTGGTCCCGGACAGCCGCCCGCAGCGATACTGCGCGATGCCCTGATGGCCCTGACCCGCGCGACACGGCCCCTCGCCATCGCCGGGGTCGATGCGGTGAACGAAGGCGCGGGCGACCTGATCAGCCGCTTCTGCCAGGACCATGCCATCCCCCTGATCACCACCTACAAAGGCAAGGGGCTGATGGATGAGGTCGACCCCCTCTGCCTTGGCGGCGCGGGCCTTTCGCCCAAGGCAGATCGGGTGCTGATGCCCCTGATGGCGGAGGCGGATTGCGTCCTTCTGCTCGGCTACGACCCGATCGAGATGCGTATCGGCTGGCGCAATCCCTGGACCAATGCCCAGACCGTGATCGAGGTTGCTCCGGTCGCGCGCGATCACGGGATGCACCGGGCGGATCATGTCCTGATCGGCAGCCTTGCCGAAACGCTTCCCGCCCTGCGCCACGCAGCCCCGCGGCGCTGGCCCGACGCGGCGCCAACCAAGGCGCGCGCGGCGCTCAGGGCCGGGTTTGCCGCGCCGGACCACTGGGGTCCGCATCAGGTCTTCACCACCTTGCGCGACGTGATGCCTCAGGACACGGTGATCACCGCCGACAGCGGCGCGCACCGGATTCTGGTCAGCCAGATGTGGGACTGCCCGGCCCCGCGCCTCATGCTGCAATCGTCGGGCCTCTGCACCATGGCCTGCGCGGTGCCTTTGGCCGCAGGGGCGAAGCTCGGCCGCCCTGCGGTGCCGGTCCTCGCCTTCGTCGGCGATGCGGGCCTGGAAATGGGCGCGGGCGAACTTGCCTCGCTGACGGCGCACGGCTTGCCCATCGTGATCTGCGTTCTGGTCGATGACAGCCTGGCGCTCATCGAGCTGAAACAGCGCGGCACGCAGCGGCCCAATCTGGGGGTGGATTTCGGGGGACCGGGCCTCGGCACCGACTTTGCCGCCCTTGCCCGTGCCTTTGGCGGCCACGGGGTCGACGTTTCGGACAGCGCGACACTGGCGAAAGAAGCCACCGCCGCCCTGAGCTGCAATCGCTTTACCCTGATCGCCGCACACATCCCCCGCCGCGCCTATGACGGCGCATTCTAAGGCAATCGCCACCGCTCCGCTCACGCGTGCGTGAAAAGACTGACATGAGCCGGAACCGGCGTAACGAAGTCCGGACCCTCTGCGAACCGCAGAACGCAACCGCCTGCGCATCCCATAGCGCAAGCCCATGTTTCGATTGCGAGAGGGTTCGCCTATGCCGATTTCCGATGACCTGAGTGGAATGCCCACGTCGCTGTCCAGCAATCAGATCGGTGATTGGAACAAGGTGATCCTCGGAATCCTGTCACATGCCGCCAGCACCGGCCCTGACCTGAACCGGGTTCTGGCCACTGCCCCGGATTTCGCGCTGGGTCAGGCGATCCGCGGGCTGTCATGTTTGCTCCTCGGTCGGTCGGAAATGGTGGCGGTCGCGCGCGAGGCCTATGCGGCGGCGGTCGCGGGCGCCCCGGCGACCATGCGCGAGATCGCCTTCGTGCATGCCCTGGGCGACTGGCTGGGCGGACGGCCCACCCGTGCCACAGCGCGGATGCAGGTCATCCTGAACCTCAACCCGCGCGATGCGCTGGCCATGAAACTGGTGCAGGCAATCCATTTCGTGATGGGGCGCCCGAAAGAGATGCGCGCCTCGGTCGAAGGCGTGATCGGCGCCTGGGACGACCATCCGGGGCGCGGCTATCTTCTTGGCTGCCATGCCTTCGCGCTGGAAGAAACCGGCGATTACGCCGCCGCGGAAAAGACCGGTCGCGAGGGCGTGGAACTTGCCCCGGACGATGCCTGGGGCCTGCATGCCGTCGCTCATGTCTTCGACATGACGGGTCGGGCGCGCGCCGGGCTCGACTGGCTGACCGGACGCGAAGCGTCATGGGCGCATTGCAACAACTTCCGGTTCCACGTCTGGTGGCACCGGGCGCTGATGCATCTCGACCTCGGCGAATATGACGCCGCACTGGCGCATTACGACGCCGATATCCGCGCCGAAAAGACCGACGACTACCGCGACATCGCGAACGCGGCGTCGCTGCTGTCGCGGCTGGAGCTTGAAGGGGTGGATGTCGGCGGCCGCTGGGAGGAATTGGCCGGGCTGGCCGAACACCGCGCGACCGACGGCTGTCTGGCCTTTGCCGATCTGCACTACTTGCTGGCGCTTTGCGGTGGCGCGCGGGACGAGGCCGCCGTGGCACTGATCGCGCGGATGCAGGCCACGCAGCGCTACGGCAGCGAGGCGCAGCAGGTCATTGCGCATCCGGGTCTTCATGTCGCGCAGGGACTGCACGCCTTTGCCAGCGGCGAATACTCCAGCGCCTGGATGCATCTGCGGGCCGGACGGGCCGATCTGCAATCCATCGGCGGCAGTCATGCCCAGCGCGATGTCTTCGACCGCATCACCATCGAGGCGGCCCTGCGCGGCGGCTACATGGATGCAGCCGAGGGGCTGTTGCTTGACCGCATGACCCGGCGTGCGGGCGTTGCGGATGGTTACGCCGCTGCCCGGTTGTCGCTGATCGGTGCCGCCCGCGCCCAGGCGGTGTGAGATGAGCGCAGCCGGCAGACAACGAGATCCGCGCCTCGATTTCTTTCGCGGCCTCGGCATGTTCATCATCCTGATCGCGCACATCACCGCCAACCCCTGGACCCTGTGGATCCCGGCACGCTTCGGCTTTTCCGACGCGACCGAGATCTTCGTCTTCAGCTCGGGCATGGCCTCGGCGATCGCCTTTGGCGCGGTCTTCACTCGGGCGGGCTGGCTGATGGGCACGCTGCAGATCGCGCATCGGATCTGGCAGGTCTACTGGGTGCATCTTGGGGTCTTCTTCGTCACCCTCGTCCTGATGCTGGCACTGAACGCAAGCGGGGCCTTCCCGCGCGATGAGGTCGGGGCGCTGAACTTCTATCCGTTTCTGAATAATACCGGGCCGAACCTGATCGGGCTGCTGACGCTGACCTATGTGCCGAACTACTTCGACATCCTGCCGATGTATCTGGTGATCCTGGCATTGGTCCCGGTCATGATGGCTCTGGCCAGGTTGGACGTGCGGCTGGCGGTCCTGATGAGCCTGACGCTGTGGGTCGCGGCAACGGCAGGGCTGAACCTTCCGGCTGAGCTTTGGTTCAGCAAACCCTCTGACCGCACATGGTTTTTCAACCCATTTGCCTGGCAGCTGGTGTTCTTTACCGGCTTTGCGCTGATGGCGGGATGGTTGCCTCCGCCACCAGTGCGCCGTACGCTTGTCTGGCTTTCCCTGGCTGTCGTGGTGCTGTCGGTGCCATTCGCCTGGCACAAGATCATCGCCACCTCCGAAGTCCTGCGTGACTGGCGCAAGGAGTGGTCGGTGCTGTTCGACAAGTCCGATTTCGGCGTGCTGCGCTATGTGCATTTCCTGGCGCTCGCCTATCTGGCCTGGGTCATCGTCGGTCCCGGCGGTGCGCGGCTGCGGCGGGATGGGTTGGTCGGTGAGGTTATCACCCTGATCACGCGCGTCGGGCAGCAATCGCTGGCGGTCTTTGCGGCCTCGATGGTGATGGCGCGTGTCCTGGGAGCAATCCTGGACCTCGCCGGAGGCGGCGCGCTTGCGGCGCTGGCCGCGAACCTTGCCGGATTTGCGATCATCATCGCGGTTGCCAGACTGGCAGCCTTCTTCAAGGCGAGGCCGTGGAAGACAGCGCAGGTGCGGGTTCCCTCGCCCGAGGTCGCCGGGCCTGAAAGGCGGCCCGTGACGGCCGAGGTTCGACCATGACCGACCTTTCCCGTCGCCATGTGCTGGGTCTCCTTGGCGGCCTCGCAGCACTGGGCCTGAGCCCATCGCAAGCCCAAGAGCTTGCCGGCATGACCCTTGGACCAGCAACGCCCTTCGACCCCGAAATGCTGGCAGCCCGCGCCCGTGCGCTGTCTGCTGCCCCCTACGCCCCGCCGCCCGCCGTCAGCCGGCAGTGGCTTGACCTGTCGTATGATGCGTTCCGGGGCATCTGGTTCGACACCCGCCACACGCTGTTCCGGGGCACGCCCGGCGCGGTGCAGGCGGAATTCTTTGTCGCGGGCCTCTACTTCCCGCACAAGATCGGCATCAATGCCGTCGAAAACGGCCAGTCGCGCGAGGTGCAGTTCCAGCTCCGCACTTTCGATGTGACCGACCAGTTCCCGACCCTGCCCGAAGACGGCACCGGCTTTGCCGGGTTCCGCCTCCTGGGCGAGTTGGAGGTCCAGGACCGCTTTCAGGAATACGTCGTCTTCCAGGGTGCCAGCTATTTCCGCGCCATCGGTCGCGGTCAGGCCTATGGCCTCTCGGCCCGGGGCCTTGCGCTGAACACCGCGGCGGACGGCGGCGAGGAATTCCCGGTCTTCCGCGACTTCTGGATCGAGGCCGCCGAGCCGGGCGCGCCCACGGTCACCGTCCACGCGCTGATGGACAGCCCCTCGGTCGCCGGGGCCTACAGCTTTGAAATCACCAAAGGCGAGACGACCGAGATGACCGTCAGCGCTCGGCTCTTCCCCCGGGTCGATCTGACCACGGTCGGCGTCGCTCCCGGCACCTCGATGTTCCTTTTCAGCGATATCAACCGCACCCGCTTTGACGATTTCCGCGAGGCGGTGCATGACAGCGACGGCCTTCTGATCCTGAACGGCGCGGGCGAGACGATCTGGCGCCCGCTGACCAACCCCCAGGCAGTCGAGGTCAGCGTCTTTGCCGACAGCTCGCCACGCGGCTTCGGCCTCATGCAACGCGCGCGCCAGACCGGCGACTACAACGATCTGGTGGCGCAATACGAACGCCGCCCTTCGCTTTGGGTCGAACCGATGGGCGACTGGGGGCAGGGCGCGGTGATGCTGGTCGAGATCCCTACCGACAAGGAAATCAACGACAACATCGTCGCCTTCTGGCGCCCGGCTGCCCCGCTTGCCGCCGGTTCCGAGCATCGCTTCGACTACCGGCTTTATTGGTCTGCCACCAGCCCGGCCGAAGGCGTGGTGGCGCCGGTCATCGCAACCCGCACCGGGACCAGGATTTTCGAAGATGGCCGGCTGTTCGCCATCGACTACGCGCCGCATCCCGCATTGGGGCAGGACCCCGACCGGATCGAGGCCCGGATCAGCACCAGCGCGGGCGAAATCTCCAGCCAGCAGTTGCAGCGCAATCCGGCGACCGGCGGGATGCGTCTCGACTTCACGCTGAAGGGCGATGCACCACTGGTCGAGCTTCGTGCCGAGCTTTGGCGCGGCGGGCAGCGCGTCGCCGAGGTCTGGCTGAACCGTTGGGTTCGCCCATGACCGTGACACTCCGTCTGCCGCTGCCCGAGCTTGCTCCAACGCCGCCGTTGGCGATGCCCGACCAAGCCCTCGGCGCCGGCTTCACCGATCCCGCAGCCCCCGGCATTCGCACAGACGGCAAAGCGCGGGCGCTGCGGGTGGTGATGCTGACCGCGCCGTTATGCGTGACGCTTGCCTTGGGATGGGCTGGCCTTGGCTGGTTCGCGCTTGATGGCCGGCTTTCTGTTTCGGAATCAGCACTTGTGGCCGTGACAGTCTTCGCCTTCTTCTGGGTGGCGTTGTCGGTCGTCTCGGCTTTACTCGGGCTGTTCTGGCGACCGCGCCCGCAGGCGCAGGCCCTGCATGGGCTTTCGGTGGCCATCCTGCTGCCGATGTATGGCGAGCCTGCGGCGGCGACGATCGGCAATGCTTTCGGCCTGCTGGAGGGCCTGACCGGCAAGTCGCGGCACCGGTTCTCGCTGCATATCCTGTCCGATAGCCGCAGCCCCGCCGATGCAGGCCAGGAAGCGGCCGTGGTCGCCGCCCTGCGTGCCCGTCAGCCGGGATTGCCGATCCATTACCGCCGCCGCGCCGCCAACGCCGACTACAAGTCGGGCAATATCCGTGACTGGGTGACCACGCGCGGCCAGGACCATGACGCGATGCTGATCCTTGATGCCGACAGCGTCATGGGGCCGCAAACCGTGCTGCGAATGGCCGACAGGCTGGCCACCGAGCCGGAACTGGGGCTGATCCAGACCGTGCCGCGCGTGCTGCCGGGCCATAGTCTTTGGCAACGGCTCCAGTCCTTTGCGTCTGAGGTTTACGGCACCAACCTTGGCCGGGGCTTCGCGCTCTGGACCGGGACCGAAGCCAATTTCCTTGGCCATAACGCGCTGGTGCGGACCCGGGCCTTTGCCGCCAGCGCCGGTTTGCCGCATCTGCCGGGCCGGGCGCCGCGCGGCGGGGTGATCCTCAGCCATGATTTCGTCGAGGCCGCCCTGATCCGCCGCGCCGGCTGGGGTGTGCGGATGCTGCCCGAAGCCTCCGATAGCTTCGAGGACACGCCGGAAACCCTGCTTGGCTACCTGCGCCGCGACCGGCGCTGGTGTCAGGGCAACATGCAGCACCTGCGCCTGTTGGCAGTGCCCGGCCTCAACCCGGTGTCGCGCTTTCATCTTTTGCAGGGCGCCATGGCCTACCTTGCCTCTGTCTGGTGGCTGGCGCTGCTGGTTCTCTGGGCTCTGCCGGGAAAGGGCGGAGCGCTGCCGGATGTCTTTGCCGCCAACCCCTTCATGCCGAACTGGCCGGACCTGCCACCTGTGACGCAGGGTGCCCTGATGCTGATTGTCACGCTCATGCTTCTGGGGCCAAAACTCCTGGGCATCGTCGCGCATATCCGCGACCGTGGCCTTTGCCTGCGCCACGCCCCGGGCTTTGTCGCATCGGTTGTGGTCGAGATCGCCCTGTCGGTCCTGATCGCCCCGGCGCTGATGGTGCATCAGGTGCGCGCCGTCCTGCGCACCCTTGCCGGATTTGACGGTGGCTGGATGCCGCATCTGACGGGCCGTCCGGGCCTGGGCACCCTGGTGCGGTTCCACGCGACCGAGACGCTGCTTGGGCTTGGGCTTCTGGGCCTTGCCTGGTTCGGACAGCTGACGCCCTGGCTCTTGCCCGTGGCCGTCAGCCTGACCCTCAGCATCCCGCTGTCCTGGCTGGTGCAGCGCGACCCCGCCGCCGCCTGGCTGCTGCGGCCGCTGGGGTCGGCATGATGCGCCCGGGTTTCGCCGCCTTCGTTTCGGCCGCTCTCCTTCTGGCCGGCGGCATGGCCAAGGCCGGCTGCGGCCCCGCGGCCGAAGCCTGCAGCCTGCCCGGCGGCAGCTATCAACTCGCGCTGCCCGAAGGCGCCGGACCGTTTCCGGCGGTGGTCTTTCTGCATGGTTACGGCGGGACCGGCAGTGGCACGATGTCCAACACCGGGATGGTCCAGACGCTTTTGGCGCGCGGCTATGCAGTGATCGCACCCGATGGCCAAGCGATGACCCACGGCGACGGCGACGACAACGGCGGCGGCAACGGCAGAAGCTGGGATTTCCTTCCGGACCGGCCCGCGACCCGTGACGAAGTGGCCTTCATCAAGTCGGTGGCCGATGACGCGGCGGCCCGCTTCGATCTTGATCGCCAGAGGATGCTCCTGGCCGGGTTCTCCATCGGAGGCTCCATGGTCAGCTATTTGGCCTGCAAGGACCCGCAAGCCTTTGCCGCCTATGCGCCGGTGGCGGGCAGTTTCTGGCAACCCGAACCGACCGCCTGCGCCGGTCCCGTGCGGCTGTTGCAGACCCACGGCTGGAGCGACCTGACCGTCCCGCTGGAAGGCCGCGCCATCGCCGAGGACTTTGTTCAGGGCGATGTCTTTCAGGCGATGCAGACCTGGCGCGAAACAAGCGGCTGCGGCACACGGCCCGATGACTTTTCCGCCCCGGGCGAGTTTCGGGTTCGCAGCTGGACCGATTGCCAGCCCGGCGCGCGGATTGACTTTGCGCTGCATTTCGGAGGTCACAGCATTCCGAAAGGCTGGGCAACGCTGGCGCTTGACTGGTTCGAAGCCCTGCCCTAGGCCAGACCAGGGGACCTGCTACCAGCGCAGGAACCGCGCCCCGATCAGGGTCGAGACGAGCGTGACCCCGACCATCGCCAGACCATACCAGGTCACGTAGAACAGCGGGCTGTCCTCGACGCAATGCACCGAGTAGGCCATCGCGCCAAAGCCGCTGCCGCCAAGCCCGGCGACGAACCCCGCAAGCGCCGGCGTCGTGGTGGCCCCCTTGCGCAGCGCGACCAGAATTGCGGTGACGGGCAGGATCGACAACACCGGGATCGCGACCAGGCAGGTTACCAACGTCTTGCCCAGCAACGCCATTTGCCGCCCCTCGGCCGGGGTGGCAAGATAGGCCCAGACCAGAAGCCCAAGCGCCACAGCGGCCACGGCCGCGAACGGCCAAAGCAGGCCCAGCCCGCGCCCCTCGGGCCGCGCCAGAACCAGTGCAAGCCGGACGCCGATCAGCCCAAGGGTTCCGGTCAGCACAAAGCGCATCACCGACCAGGGATTGCCAAACGACTGCAAGAGATCGTCGCGGAAACCAAACGTAACCCAGACCAGCGCCACGGCAATTGCCAGCGCCGGGATCAGGCCGATCAGGATCAGCCTCGGCGGGGGTGGCTCTGCCTGGGTGTCGGCGGCAAGCGCACGGATGAGATCGTCGGTCTTCATTTCACATGTCTTTCCCGAAGGACGGCCAGCGCCTTTAACGCACGATGCAAGGCAACCCGCACCGCGCCTTCACTCATCCTCAGGGCCTGCCCCGTTTCGGCGGTGCTTGCCCCATCCATCCCGATCATCTGGACGATCTTCGCCGACCGTCCGTCCAGCATCCCGATCATCTTGGCCATATCGGCAGCCTCGGTCGGGTCGGGTCCGGCCTCGGCGGCCAGATCATCGGCAAACTCCTCGATCGGCAGGTCGATGCTGCGCCCACGGGTCCGGAAGGCATCGACCACCTTGTAGCGGGTGATCGCATAGAGCCACGGCCGCACCGGCGCGCCAACTTCCCAAGTGTGGCGCTTCAGATGAACCGCAAGCAGCACCTCCTGCAGCACGTCCTCGCATCCAGCCTCTCCCAGAGCGGACCCCTTGGCCCTTACAACACCCCGCAGCACTGGCGTTATTGTCCGCAAGAATCGCGCATACGCACGGCCATCACCGGAATTCGCGGCCGCAAGCAGCTTGCCCCAATCGTCCATCAGTACTGCAATCCTTGCATAGCTATTCGTAGGCCTGGCAGCTTTGTTACGCCGCTTCTTTTATTCGCCCGCGCGATGCGCGCGAAACAATTGCGTATCATTAAGTCGTTACAGCTGTAACGAAGGTTTTCGTCCCCTAAACGCTTTGTGGCCATCGGCGGCAACCAAGCTTTGCCCAGCGACGCGGAACGAAAACCGTGAACCTTCGCAATTGGTGAAGCCACGCACTTGGAACTGGTTTTCGCCTATCTGGCAGGGATACTGACGCTGATCAATCCTTGCATGCTGCCGGTCTTGGCGGTCAGTTCCGGTCCGGCGCACTGCTTGGCGCGGTCTGGAGCCCCCGCTTCGGCCCAACGCTTGGCGCGGGCATCGCCCTTGCTTCGACCGGCGAAAGCCTTGGCCGCGCCGGGGCGTCATGCTGGCCTTCGCGCTTGGGGTGTCGAGCCTGATCCTGGCGCATGCCTATGGTGCACTGTCTGCGGCCCAATGCCGCCCATAGCGGTCAACCGCCCTCCGTGGTCTACTTCAATGCAATCGAAATCGATCAGAAGGTGCAGGCAGTAGCTTAAATCAACCGGAAGTCTGTCCACGAAACCGGCAGCAGCTCAGATTTACAGGACCACTCGGCGCAAAATGCTGGTCAGCCAGTGCGTGCAGTGCTTTCCCGCGCGATGAGCTCGAACCCGAGATCCACGACCGGCTCTTCAACCGGCTTGCCTGCGATGCCTGCTAGCACCATGCGGATCGCGCGGCGTCCCATGTCCTCACGAAAGGTGCGGACGCTGGTGATCGAGGGGTTGGTCACTGCAACAATCTCCAGATCGTTGAAGCCACAGATACCGAGAGACTGCGGAACAGAGATGCGGCGGCGTTGGGCTTCGAAGAGAACCCCGACCGCGAGGTCGTCATTGTTGCAGAAGACCGCATCCACCTCCGGCGCCCGGTCGCAGAGGTCGGCGAAAAGCTCGCAGCCCAATTGCACGGTCGAGGCGCGCGGGGTGCAGAGGATCAGCCGTTCGTCATGCATGCCATGCGCGCGCAGCACGGATTCATAGCCCTTCAGCCGCCGCTGTGTGCGCGGGTCCATCCGCGCGCCGAGAAAGGCAATCCGGCGGTAGCCGCGGTCGACCATGTGGCTGACGGCTGCGCGGGCGCCTTCGTAATGCGAGAAGCCCACCATCATGTCGATCGGATCGGGGCCCGTCTCCATGATCTGCACCACCGGGCAGTCGGCGCGAAAGAGAAGCTTGCGCGAAGCTTCCGACTGGTCGATGCCCGAGACAATCAGTCCGGCCGGGCGCTGGCTGAGGAAGATGCGCAAAAGGCGTTCCTCCTCCAGCGTCGAGTACCGCGAATTGGCCAGCTGCAGGCGAAAACGCTCGGCCTCGAGCACCGAGTAGATGCCTCGCAGCACATCGGCAAAGACATTGTTGGTGACGGAGGGGATCAGCACGCCGATCACGTCCGATCGCGGTGAGGCCAACGCGCTGGCGGCGGGGTCGGGGACGTAGCCCAATTCCTCGACCACGATCCGGATCCGCTCGCGCGCGGCGGGGGAGACGACCTCAGGTTTGCGCAGGGCACGCGAGACAGTGATAGCGCTGACACCAGCCGCCGCGGCGATCTCATCCAGCGTTATCCTCCCGTCTCCACGTTTCTTCATAGGATTCTCCCTGGCTGCGCCAAAGATAGCCTGCTGCTTCCCCGTTGACAAATGTTAGCGCTGTCATTTATCTAATCGGCAGGGCACGCAGGTGCCGAGGGAGGATTCGATGGCATTGCGGAAGGGGCCGCACGTCCTGATCATGGGCGTTTGCGGAACAGGGAAGTCGTCACTCGCGGCGCGTCTGGCCGCAGCGACCGGCGGCGCGCTTGTCGAGGCCGACGACTTCCATTCCGCCGCCAACGTGGCGCTAATGGCATCGGGCCGTCCGCTGACCGATGTCGACCGCTGGCCCTGGCTCGACGCCGTTGCCGAGGGCGCAAGAGCGGCGGAACCGACCGGACCTGTCGCAATCGCCTGCTCGGCGCTCAAGCGGCGCTATCGTGACCGGCTGCGGTCGCGTCTCGGCGACCTCCCACTGATCTACCTGGTCGGCGAACCCGCTCTGATCCACGCCCGGCTCGAGGCCCGTCAGGACCATTTCATGCCGCCCGCGCTACTGGACAGCCAGTTGGCCGAGCTGGAGGCGCCCGCTCAAGACGAGGCGCACCTGAGAGTTGACGCGGCCCTCTCGCCTGAGGCGCAGGACGCGCGGGTGCGCGTCTTCCTCGCCGAGCGGGGCCTGCAGGTGGAGGGACAGCCATGAGCCGCTTCGGCGACCGTCTTCAGCGTTGGGCGGAACGGGTGATGGCGATCGCGCTGGCAGTGATGGTGGTCATGGTCTTTGTCAACGCTGCAGGACGATATCTCCTTGGTCAGGGACTTGCTGTCTCGGAAGAGATGTCGCGGTTGGCCTTCGTCTGGCTGATCATGATCGGGGCTGTCGTCGCGGTGCGCGAAAGGGCGCATATCGGGATGGACTTTGTCGTTCTGCGGCTGAAACCCCGGGCGCAGAGGGTGTGCCTGATCGTCAGCAACATCCTTATCCTTTATGCGCTGTCGCTCTTCGCCACCGGTGGCTGGAAGCAGACGCAGATCGGCCTCGGCTCGGTCCTGCCGGTCACCGGGGTGCCCACGGCCGCCTTTGCCCTGGCAGGGCTTTTTGCCGCCCTTACGATGGCGGCACTCTATCTCGTGCAGACCTGGCGGGCACTGACCGGAAGCTTGCCCGACGCTGAACTCGTCCAGATCCGTGAGACCGCCGAGGACCTGCCCGTCTCCGAAGGCAAGGAGCCTCGTCCATGACAATCGTCATCTTCCTCGGCGTGCTTCTGGGCCTGATGGCCATCGGTATGCCGATTTCCTTCGCGCTGATCCTGACTGGCGTCGCGCTGATGGTCCAGCTTGACTTCTTCGACGCGCAGCTTCTGTCGCAAAACCTGGTCGCGGGGGCCGACAACTTTCCGCTCATGGCCGTGCCGTTCTTCCTTTTGGCGGGCGAACTGATGAACGCGGGCGGCATCTCGCGGCGCATCGTTGACCTTGCGATGACGCTGGTCGGCCACTTGCGCGGGGGCCTTGGTTACGTGGCAATCGGCGCGGCAGTGCTGCTGGCCAGCATTTCGGGCTCTGCCATCGCTGATACGGCGGCCTTGGCAGCGCTGCTGATTCCGATGATGCGGGCACAGGGCTATCACATCGGGCAATCTGCCGGGCTAATCGCTTCGGGCGGCATCATTGCCCCGATCATCCCGCCCAGCATGGCTTTCATCATCTACGGAGTGGCCACCGACACCTCGATCATCAAGCTTTTTATGGCCGGGATCGTGCCTGGCCTGATGATGGGCGCCGTGCTTGTCATGGTCTGGACCCGGACCGCCCGCAAGGGCGTGGCACCGGTACATGCCCGTGTTCCGGCTGGCGAAAGACTTCGCGCTGTAGGTCGCGCCTTCTGGGCGCTGATGATGCCGGTCATCATCATCGGCGGTCTGCGGTTGGGAATGTTCACGCCGACCGAGGCAGCCGTGGTTGCCGCCGTCTACGCGCTCTTCGTCGGCCTCTTCATCTACGGAGACCTCAAGCTGCGCGATTTTCCAGCGATCTTCGTCACGGCCGCCAAGACCACTGCCGTGGTGATTTTCCTTGTCGCCGCTGCGTTGTTCGCCTCGTACATGATCACGCTTGCCGATCTGCCCAGACTGGTGATCGACCTCTTCGATCCGCTGCTCGACAACCCCCGGCTTCTCATGTTTGGCATGCTGGTGTTTTTGACCATCGTGGCAACGGCGATGGACTTGACACCCACGATCCTAATCCTCGGTCCGGTGCTTGCGCCGCTGGCCGTCGCTGCGGGGATCGACCCCGTCTACTTCGGGGTGATGTTTGTCATGGTCGGCGCGGTGGGCCTGCTGACGCCACCGGTCGGGACCGTGCTGAATGTCGTCGCGGGGGTGGCAAACATTCGGCTGGAAGCCGCCATCTCGGGGTCCTGGCGCTACGTCGTCGGTTACACGCTTCTGCTCGTGCTCTTTGTGCTGGTGCCCGACCTCATCACCATCCCGGCCTCGTTCCTGCGCTGAGGCCGGCCCACTGAACCCCGGACCGAGCATGTCGCCGGTTCTGGCAACCCGCCGTCGCCGCCGGAAGGCTGCAATCCACGGCATCGAGAGGAGTAGACCCCATGAAACACACCCTATTGGCCGCAGCGGCAGCGGCGCTCGTGCTCGGGCTTGGCCCGGTCGCCGCGCAGGACATCCAGGACCGCGTGATCCGCTTCGGCTACGGCCTGAACGAGGACAGCGTCCAGGGCCGCGCCGTCGCGTTCTTTGCCGAAGAGGTCGACCGCCTGTCGGGAGGAAAGATGAAGGTCAAGGGCTTTGGCGGCGCTTCGCTGGGGTCGGACGTTCAGATGCAAGCGGCACTTGCTGGCGGAGCGCAGGAGATGATGGTGGGCGCGACCGCCACTCTGGTCGGCACCGTCAAGGAATTTGGTGTCTGGGATCTGCCCTTCCTCTTCGCCACTAGCGTCGAGGCTGACGCCGTGCTTGACGGTCCCATTGGCCAGAAGCTGATCGGGATGCTGCCTGACCGGGATCTTGTCGGCCTCGTCTACTGGGAGAACGGTTTCCGCAACATAACCAATAACCGCGGGCCGATCACAACCGCTGCGGACTTGGAAGGGCTGAAGCTGCGGGTAATGCAGAACCCGGTCTATCTGGAGGTGTTTACCGCACTTGGCGCCAATGCCGTGCCGATGCCCTTCTCCGAGCTCTTCACCGCGCTAGAAACCGGCGCTGTGGACGGGCAGGAGAACCCCTCCACCACCATCCTGTCGTCGAAGTTCTTCGAAGTGCAGGATTACCTCACGATCACCAACCACGTCTACAGCCCGTGGATCATGATGGTCAGCAAGTCCTGGTGGGACACTCTCTCGGCTGATGAGCAGAAGGTCTTGATGGACGCCGCCATCGCCTCGCGCGACTTCGAGCGGCTCGACACCCGTGCTGCCTCGGCCAAGGCGCTGGACGAGTTGAAAGCAGCGGGCATGCAGATCGTGGAGATGCCCCCCGAAGAGATCGCCAAGATGCGCGAGACCGCCCAGCCGATCATCGACACCGCGATCGACGCCTTCGGCCGGCCGCTCTACGATGAGGTCATGGCCGAACTTGCCAAGTTGCGCTAAACAGTCGCAAGGCGCACCGGGCGGGTGATGTCCGCCCGGTGCCGGCCTGGCAATTGCTTCGATACGGAAACGGTTGCCAGCCGTTGGTTATGACCAGGACTCATCAACAGCAGACAGACCGCCCCGTCATCTGCCGGCCCGCGCCCGAGGGCTGCACCAATCGGCGAAACGCGTCCGCTTTTGCTACCCTGATGGATTGCCGTGCCGTAGCCGTCGGACCCAACGATGTCTGGGCGATGGACTTCGTTCACGACCAGTTGGCGACCGGTAAGAAACTGCGGGTTCTGACCGTGGTCGACACCTTCTCGCGCTACGTTCCAGTGCTGGATGTGCGCTACAGCTACCGCGGTGAAGATGTCGTGGCGACACTTGATCGGGTGTGCCGGGCGACTGGTTACCCGAAGACGATCAGGGTCGATCAGGGCAGCGAGTTCGTGTCGCGCGACATGGACCTTTGGGCCTATCAGCGGGGCGTCGTGCTCGACTTCTCGCGTCCCGGCAAGCCCACCGACAATGCCTTCATCGAAGCGTTCAACGGGAGGTTCCGCGCCGAATGCCTGAACCAGCACTGGTTCCTGACCCTTGCGGATGCGGCGGAAAAGTTGGGGGTCGGATCAAGTGACCAAAGGGCTCCGGTCGTGACTGGATGAAAGACCCGGGGCAGGTCACAACCTCCTCAGGCAGTCGAGGATTGTAACCACGGCGCGGAACTCCGTTGAAGGCATGGGGCCACCTCTTCCTGCGGCTGGCGGTTTTTTCAGGCGGCTGCCAATGCGGACACCTTCGCCGGTGCGGCAATTTCGTCGCCGCAGCTTTCACAGAAATGTTCTGGAGTCCTTTCTGCTGATCCAATCGAGACAGCCGAGCGCCAGCCACCCCATTTTGTCGGAATGGCGGGCCGTTCGTCACACCGGTTTCGACGCCTCTGAATCAATCTCCGTCATTCGGAGATCAAGCAGGTACGCATCTTCAAGAATCCCCATCCGCCGACAGTCTGCAAAGTACCACTGACCCCCGATACCTATTCGTCACAAACTGCCGAGAGCAACTAATCGATCTGATCCGATGACCCAATTCAGCCCTGTCTTCCGCACGGGCGGAAGAAGGTTTCTTCTTAAACTAGGCACGTCGTCGGCACAGCTCGCTCCACTAGGACCCGAGCCCGACGAGCAGACCAAGTGGCTCAAAATCGATACGACTTTCATTCTGGTGGTAGCCGGGTAGTAGCCTGAAAAACATAAGGGCTCAGGCGATCAAGCCTAAGCCCTTGAATTTTTTGGCGGACCCGGAGCGATTCGAACGCCCGACCCTCAGATTCGTAGTCTGATGCTCTATCCAGCTGAGCTACGGGTCCGCAAGCCCCGGCGATGTAGCCTCGACCGACCGCCATTGCAAGGGGCAAATCAAGGATCTGTGCCGGTCGTTGCTTTTGGCAGGTGGATTGTGAATTCGGTGCCCTCTTCATCGCTGCGCGCAAGGTCCAGTCGGCCCCCGTGCCCCCGCACCAGTTCTGCGGCTATGGCAAGGCCAAGGCCGGTCCCACCCTTTCGCGCCCCGCCCTGAAATGCCGAAAACAGATGTTCACGCGCCTTTGGCGGCAGGCCCGGGCCGGTGTCTCCGACACGAATCCACCATTCGGCCTCATCTTCGCCGGCGGAGATCTCGATCGTGCCCGGCTGTCCGGTCACCTCGATCGCCTGCCGCGCATTTCGAACCAGATTCGACAGCACCCGAAACAACTGTTCACTGTCCGCCCGGACGGTAAGGCCTGGCGGCACGTCAACCAGAAAGACGATATCCGCCGCGGCGCCAAGGCCTTCGCTTTCTGCCACCTCGGCCGTCAGTTTCGACAGGTTCAAGCGGCGCAGCTGCGGCGGAGGCTCTTCCGCCTTGCCAAAGGCCAGCGTCGATTCGCACAGCGACACCGCCCGGCTGATCGAGTTCACCAGCTTCGGCGCCGAGCGGGCAACCGCCGGATCGGCGCTACCTTCTATCCGGTCGGCGAAAAGTTGCGCCGTGGTCAGGATATTGCGCAGGTCATGGCTGATCTTTGCCACGGCGCCGCCAAGCTGAGCCAGCCTCTCCTTTTGCCGCAAAGCGCCAATCAGCTGGGTCTGCATCGACTTCAGAGCCTCTTCGGCGGCGCGCAACTCCTCGACATCGGCATTGGGTTCGATCACCCGGCGCGCGTCTTCGGGCGCTTCGGCATAGGTCTGCATATGGCGCACGACCCGCCGGATCGGCAGAACAAGCAGACGGCGCACGGCCAGAAAGAGCAGAAACGCGGTGACGACAGAGATCAGCGCCGACAGCACGAGGATGCGCAGGCCATAATCGACCATCGCATCCCGCATCGGTTTGGTTTCCATCGTGACTTCGATCAGCGTGCCTGCCGCTTGCACCGGATTGCCGATGACCCGGACAATCCGGTTCTCGGCATCTAGCAGACTGGCAAAGGCATCGCGGATCAGTTCCCATGGCCCGGCCATGCGCAGATCGAAGGTATCGTAAACCTCTTCCGGGATGGGCGAGGACAGGATCAGTTGCCGGACATCATCACGGCGCAGGACGACGTTGAACACCTCGGCATTGGCCAGAAGCTCGGCCTCCAGTTCCGGCAGGATCATGTCTTCCGTCGCAAGCTGGGTCAGGGCGGCGATCTGGGCCTGCTTCAGACGGGTCAGCATGAAATCGGCCCGGAAGCGCGCAATTGAGGGCACGAAGATCAGCACTTCGGCCAGCATCACGAAGATGACGGTCAGGATCAGGAACCGCCCCGACAGGGTGTTGAGGAAGCTCTGCCGTCTCACTTTCCCCGACCCTTTCGTGGCTATGGCCTAGGGGATCACGCGCTGCACCAGCCGCACGATCCGCTTCACTAAAGGATTATCAAAGAGTTTCGGTGAAAAATAGGCACCTGCGGCGCGTTTCGACACCTCACCCAGCGTTGGATAGGGCGCGATCATCCCGGCCACCGCCGACATCTTCAATCGTGAGGATATGGCAAGCGCCCAAAGTCCGATCAATTCCCCCGCCTGCGGGCCCACGATCGAGGCTCCGACCGGGCGCCCCTTGACCACCATGACCTTGATAAGCCCCTTGGCCTTGCCCTCGGCAATGGCGCGGTCATTGTGATGAAAGTCGGCGGTGATCACGGTGAGCGCCTTGCCGTGCGCGGCGCGGGCTTCGGCCTCGGTCAGGCCGACCTGGGCCAGTTCCGGGTCGGTGAAGGTTGCGCGCGGAATGGCATGGCTGCTGGTCTGGGCCGGTATGCCGAACGCAGCCTGCCTGATGACGATGCCCGCGTGATAGCCGGCGACATGGGTGAACTGCAACCCGCCCGCCGCATCGCCCACCGCAAAGACCCGCCGGTTCGTGCTGCGCAGCCGCGCGTCCACCGTCACGCCCTTTTGAGTGTAGGCCACCCCCGCCGCTTCAAGGTTCATCCGGTCCAGCACCACCTTTCGACCCACGGCCATCAGGATATGCGTGCCCTTGATCTGCGTGCCGTCGCCCAGCGTCACCTCGACCGCGCCATCAGTACCCGCAAGCCGCACCACCGGCTGGCCTTCGACAAAGCGGATCCCTTCGCCGCGAAGGGCGTCAATCACCACGCTGGCAAGGTCCGGGTCTTCGCGGCCAAGCACCTTGGCCCCCTCGATCACCGTCACGTCGCAGCCCAGACGGCGGTGGGCCTGCGCCATCTCCATCCCGATCGGGCCGCCGCCGATGACGATCAGGTGTCCCGGCCGGTCGCGCAATGCGAAGATCGTCTCGTTGGTCAGATAGGGCGTCGTCTCTGCCCCGGAAATCGGCGGCACGAACGGGCGCGAACCGGTGGCGATGACAAAGCGGCGGGCGCGGATGATGTGGCCCCCGGCCTCGACTTCGCGAGGGCCAGTGAAGCGGGCAAAGGCGCGGATCACCGTGCAGCCCAGCCTTTCGAACCGCTCCTGGCTGTCGACCGGTGCGATCTGCGCGATGACGGCGGCCACATGATCCTTCACGGCCGCGAAATCCACCTGCGGCGCCACCGGTGCAATGCCGAACTGGCCGCCAGACCGCTGCGCCTCGGCCGCCTTGGCCGCAGCGATCAGCGTCTTCGAGGGCACGCAGCCGCTGTTAAGGCAATCGCCTCCCATCTCGGACGCTTCGATCAGGACAACGCGCGCGCCCATCTGCACGGCACCCGCAGCCACCGACAACCCGCCCGAGCCGGCGCCGATAACGCAGATGTCGGTCTCTATCCGGTTCATCCTAACGTGCCCTCCTGAAGACGCGCAGCACCATTGGCAGCGCGGCCAATGCCGCAAATCCAAGGATCGGGCCCAATACCGCAGGCGTGAAAAGCAGACCGAGGTCCGGCGTCTCGCCCCGCGCAAAAACCTCGCCCAAGCCCGACCCGACCGACGTAAAGACCAGCGCGCCGGGGAGAATTCCGATGAACGTCGACACCGCGAACCGCGTCAGGCTGGTTCCGACGAAGGCCGGGATCAGGTTTGCCAGCACGAAAGGTACCGCAGGCACCAGCCGCATCAGGAACAGCACCGACCATTCGTTCTCCTGCAAACCCGTCTGCAACCGCGCTGCCACCCCACCCGCGGCTGCGATCCGGGCCGAGACGCTGGCGCCCAATCCGGACCGGGCCGCAAGGAAAATTGCAACCGCCCCGGTTCCCGCCCCGATCACGTTGAACAGAACGCCGGGGAACAGACCGAACAGAAACCCTCCGGCCAGCGTAGCCACCGTCGCGCCCGGCAGGCTAAGCCCGACGATCCCGATATAGACGGCGATGAACACAAGCGCGCTCAGCCCGTAATTCGCGTCACGGTAGGCGATCAGCGTCTCACGGTGGCGGGCAAGCGTCTCGAAGCTTATCTGGTCGCGCAACAGGACGGCACCCAACAGGGCGGCGGCCACGACGACCAGAAACGGAAGCTTCTGCAGCCAGCCGGACTTGCTGCCGGCTTTCGGGGCGTCGTTGATCGGCATTGTATGGGGCTTTCCTTGCACAGGGACCGAAGATGACCCAGCAGGGCGGCGTTTTACAGGGGCATCACGCCGCATTGATCCCTTCCCCCCATGTCACGGCTGAATTGAAACATTTCCCAAGTTACCCTACGAGAAATGTTGCAGGAAAAACGTACGCTGCGCGTTGACTTGGGGCGCGACCGCCCGTAAAGCACGGGCTTCAAGTTCTAAGCCCTCGAATCCCAGTCCGGGTTCGGGCACCGTCTGATGGAGAGCCGCTATGAAGCGCACATTTCAACCGTCGAACCTGGTTCGCAAGCGCCGCCACGGCTTTCGTGCGCGCATGGCCACCAAGAACGGCCGCCTTGTGCTGGCTGCGCGCCGTGCCAAGGGCCGTCACAAGCTTACTGCCTGATTGCGCCCCTTCGGGGGTCCAGGGGTCGTGACATGACACCGCCGGAGAGCCAGGGTCAAGGCAGCAATGCCGAAACGCCCTCCGCCTCTCCGGCGGTTTCCCTTTGCGTGCTGCGCAAGCGGGCCGATTTCCTGAAGGCGGCCTCGGCGCGGCGGCAGGGCACCGACGGGTTCCTGTTGCAGGCGCGCAACCGGGCCGACGGGACGGATATCCTGCGTATAGGCTTTACCGCGTCAAAGAAGATCGGCAATGCCGTGCTGCGCAACCGCGCCAAACGCCGCCTGCGGGCCCTTGCCCGCGAGATCCTGCCTGAGATGGGCCACCCGGGCTGGGACTACGTCCTTGTCGCCCGACCTGAATCGACGGTAAACCGACCTTACGCAGACCTCCGCGCCGATCTGGTCAAGGCCCTGCGCAGCGTTCACCGGGACAAGACATGACACCGCTTGCCCATATTCTTGCTCTGCCGGTGCGGGCCTATCGGCTGGTCCTGTCGCCTTGGGTCGGTCATGGCTGCAGGTTTCAGCCCACCTGTTCAGCCTATGCCCTGGACGCGCTGGAGAGGCATGGTGCGATCAAGGGGGGATACCTTGCAGCGCACCGGATTTGCCGCTGCCACCCCTGGGGCGGTCATGGTTATGATCCGGTGCCGGGGGCCGACCCCGAACACGACGCGAAGCGCTAGCCGCTATTCCAGCGTGGCGATGATGGCGCGCAGGGTTTCGATCCCCTCGCCCTTTTCAGAGCTTGTAACCACGATCTCGGGATAGGCCGCCGGGTGCCTGGCCAGAGCTGCCTTGACATGTTCGATCACTGCATCACGTTCGACCTTGTTGATCTTGTCGACCTTGGTCAGCACCACCTGGAAGGTAACCGCCGACCGGTCCAGCAGCATCAGGATCTCGGCATCGACGGCCTTGATGCCATGCCGCGCATCGACCAGAACGAAAGCCCGCCGCAGGGTCTGGCGGCCGGCCAGGTACTGCTTCAGCAGCGCCTGCCACTTGGCCACGATAGCAACCGGCGCCTCGGCATAGCCATAGCCCGGAAGGTCGACCAGATAGCGGCTGTCGCCCAGCGCGAAGTAGTTGATCTCTTGCGTCCGGCCCGGCGTATTCGAAGCGCGGGCCAGTGTCTTGCGACCAGTCAGCGCATTGATCAGGCTCGACTTTCCTACGTTCGACCGGCCCGCAAAGCAGACCTCCAGGCGGTCGGCAGGCGGCAGGCCGGACATCGCGACGACGCCTTTGACGAAGGTCACAGGGCCGGCGAACATCAGTCGCCCGATCTCGCGCGCCGCATCGTCCGGCTCGGGTGCCAGATTGAATTGCATCGTCATGCCGGTCTCCATTCCTGACCGGTGGCAATCTCGCCGCCCTGGATCACCCTGGCAAAGACGCCTAAGTCCCGGTGGCCGTAGCCAGCCTCCAGCGCAGCAAGCGTGTCGCCTGCGACCTTCCCTGTCTCGGGGTCGACTGTCGTCGCCGTGCAGCGGGTGATGCGCTCGACCACCTCCAGAACTGCACCACCCAGACGGAATCGTTTGCCAACCCAATCCCATTCCGTCCAGGGCGCGGCACCCTCCAGCCAGAGGTTTCCGCGCCAACGGTGGATCGACAGGTCCAACCCCATCCGCGTGCCAAGCTCGGCCAGCGAGGCCAGCGACAGCACTGACACGGATGGAAAGTCGCTGTCCGTCATCGCCCGACCAGCCGCGACAACCGCCGCCGGTCGCGCGCGTGCTGCCGGGATCAGCGGATCGGTCCAAGCCAGCAGGCGCGGGTGATCTGCCGGGTCATCCGGGGCAACTGTGATCTCGCCCTGTGTCGGATGCGCCAGGGTCACCCGCCGGGTGTCCTCATCCAGCCTGGCCGTCACCGCCATCAGCTCGGGCGCATTGGCACCTCGGGTGAAGTTCATGCAGGGATTCCAGCCGGGGACAAGCTTTGCGGCCTCATGCGCCACGGCCCATTCGCGGTCAAACGGTAGACCCGCCCCTTCCGAAAGACGAACGGACGCAAGCATCTCGCGCCCATACGCCTTGATCGGATGGCGGCAGATTTGGGCCAGCCGTATGGTCACTTCTTGCGGTTCTTCGGCGAGGGAGGCTTTGCGGGCGGCGCCGCGGGCGCAGCTTTCACCGCAGCCTTCGGCGCGCGGATGTTCCCGAACAGGTCGGGCCGTTTGCCGTGCCCCCACATGATCAGGTACTGCTGGACGAAAGTGATCGTGTTGTTGGTGATCCAGTAGACCACAAGACCGCTGGCAAAACTGCCCAGCATGAACATGAAGACCCAGGGCATCCAGGCGAAGATCTGCTGCTGAACCGGATCGCTCGGCGCGGGGTTCAGTTTTTGCTGTAGCCACATCGTGATGCCAAGCAGGATCGGCAACACGCCGATAAAAACCAATTGCAGCAAGCTTCCAGGCTCCGGAGCATCCCACGGCAGCAGGCCGAAGAGGTTGAACAGCGATGAAGGGTCCGGGGCGGACAGGTCGTGCAGCCAGCCGAAAAACGGCGCA
>PNJK01000011.1 GCA_013821825.1 Rhodobacter sp. | reverse complement strand
TAGAGAAGGAGATTCAACACTATGAAAACTTCGAACCGCAGAATCCTCAATTGGATCGAGCGCGCAGCGATTTAAACAAGCGTGATTTGCTTTTAAGGCTCGGCAGGAGTGTCCGCGTCAGAGCAATCACCCAAGAAATGGATCGTCTGCATTCTGCGCTGTCTGACTTTGATGTTCGCTGGGCGATCCCTGACGGTCAAAGTTCTTTTATTCTGTCGGAGTTAATCGCGTACAGGATTGGTAATGGCGGATCGAATGGTCTCATCAATCCAGACGCTGAGGTTTGGATGCCAATTTCTCCAAAAATCGCTTTGGTACTGGTGCGTGACCCCAAAAAGATGATCCCACTGCGGACGGTATGCAGCACGAAACAAGTGCGCGAAGTTAATGAGTATGGAGCCACAAATGGCAACAGGGTGGCATCTCATTCAGAAAGACTTCTGTTGTCACTAACTCGGTAGAGATACCGGCGAGTCTTAGCAAACGTAGCACCCGTAGGTCGGGGCGTGCCCCGACTCCCCGGACGGCGGGGCACGCCCCGCCCTACGACACCGCTCCACCCGCATCGCGGTGCCACGACGAAAACGGCCACTCCCGCGGATGCTCGACCAAGCCGTGCTTCACTGGATTGATCCAACAATACCGCACATGGGCCGCGAAATCCTCATCCCCCCGGATGTGATGCTCCCAGAAGCGTTTTTGCCAGGTGGGGGCTTCACCTCGTTGGTCGGGGTTCACCCCGACTCTTTCTTCATACGGCCCTCCCCGCCGCACACGCCCACCGTTTGCGCCGTGTCCGTTGCGTGGCAACGGAGTCGGGGTGAACCCCGACCTACGCAATGCCATCGTGAACTGCGCCTTGATCGCCGCCATCCTTGATGAATAATCGCTATCCCCCTCCGGCAGCGTCCATACGCAATGCATATGGTCCGGCAACACGACCCACGCATCGGTCCGGAACGGACGCTTGGCGCGCGTCACCGCCACCGCCTGCCGCAGCACATCCACATGCCGCACCAGCGTATCCGCCCCCCGGTCCACCAGATTGACCGTGAAGAAGACGCAAGCACCGGGAACCTTGGGACGGATGTAACACGACATGCCGCCATCCTGCCCGGGGATGGTTAACCAACCCTTACCGAAATACCAACACCCCCTGCGGCCGCCACGGGTTAAGAAACCCTGAATGCCCACGCACAAGTCATTGAAACCAAAGGGATTGAAGAACATGTCCACCGTGGACACCACGTCAGACCAGCCGCGAAACCTCGATCGCTGCGCGGACGAAATCGGCAAACAGCGGGTGGGGGGCGAAGGGTTTCGATTTCAGTTCCGGGTGGAACTGGACGCCGATGAACCAGGGGTGGTCGCGGACCTCGACGATCTCGGGCAGCTTGCCGTCCGGGCTCATCCCCGAAAAGATCAGCCCGCATTTCTCCAGCTGGTCGCGGTACTGGATGTCGACCTCATAGCGGTGGCGGTGGCGTTCCTCGATCACCGTGGTCCCGTAGATCCGCGCCACAGCCGACCCATCCTTCAGGTTCGCCGTATAGGCCCCGAGCCGCATCGTGCCGCCTTTGGCATCGTCTGCCTTGCGGCGGACGGTGTGGTTGCCCTGCACCCATTCCTTCAGGTGGTAGACGACGGGAGTGAAGCGCTTGGCCCCCGCCTCGTGGTCGAACTCTTCGGACCCTGCGTCCTTGATGCCGACGAGGGTGCGGGAGGCTTCGATCACCGCCATCTGCATTCCAAGGCAGATGCCAAGGTAGGGGATCTTCTTTTCCCGCGCATAACGGGCGGCGTTGATCTTGCCCTCGGTGCCACGCTCGCCAAAGCCGCCGGGGACGAGGATGGCGTGAAAGCGTTCCAGCCAGGGGGCGGGATCTTCGCGCTCGAAGATCTCGGCGTCGATCCATTCGGCGCGAACCTTGGTGCGGTTCGCCATGCCGCCATGGGTCAGGGCCTCGGCGATGCTCTTGTAGGCGTCCTCCAGCTGGGTGTATTTGCCGACGATCGCGACCCGGACTTCGCCCTCAGGGTGGGTCAGGCGGTCCATCACGTCTTCCCAGCGGGCGAGGTTGGGTTTCGGGGCCGGGGTGATGCCGAAAGCGTCGAGGACGGCCTGATCCAGCCCCGCGCGGTGATAGGCGAGAGGGGCTTCGTAAATCGTCTTCAGGTCATAGGCAGGGATGACGTGATCCTTGCGGACGTTACAGAAGAGGGCGATCTTTTCGCGCTCGCGGTCCGGGATCGGGTGTTCTGAGCGGCAGACGAGGACGTCGGGGGCAAGGCCGATGGACTGGAGTTCCTTGACGCTGTGCTGGGTCGGCTTGGTCTTCAGTTCACCTGACGCCGCGAGGTAGGGCAGCAGCGTCAGGTGCATCAGGATCGACTGGCCGCGCGGGCGTTCGTGGATGAACTGGCGGATCGCCTCGAAGAACGGCAGGCCCTCGATGTCGCCGACCGTGCCGCCGATCTCACACAGCATGAAATCGACCTCGTCATCGCCGATCTTCAGGAAGTCCTTGATTTCGTTAGTGACATGCGGGATGACCTGGATGGTCTTGCCGAGGTAGTCGCCGCGGCGCTCCTTCTCCAGCACGTTGGAATAAATCCTGCCGGAGGAGATGCTGTCGGTCTGGCGCGCCGAGACGCCGGTGAAGCGTTCGTAGTGGCCAAGGTCGAGGTCGGTCTCGGCGCCGTCATCGGTGACGAAAACCTCGCCATGCTCGAACGGGCTCATCGTGCCGGGGTCGACGTTCAGGTAGGGGTCAAGCTTGCGCAGGCGGACCGTGTAGCCCCGGGCCTGCAGCAGAGCTCCGAGAGCAGCAGAGGCAAGGCCCTTGCCAAGCGAGGACACCACGCCGCCGGTGACGAAAATGTAGCGTGCCATGGTGGACCCCCGTGTATGTGTCGGTGCGTTTGCGGCGATTCGGATCAGGTGGAATCGCGACACCACGGGATTCGGGATATAGCGAAAGCCAAGGCATTAAGCAACGCCCGCCGCTAGATGATGCGAGCGCCGCAGATAGAAATCCAAGCGGTAGTAAGGATCAGGGGTTGGTGGCCGGGGCTGCCGTGCCTGCTGGTTCATCGGCGCGCGGAGCCGTTGCCGGCGCATCGCCTGCGGTCGGAGGAAGAAGATTACCCGTGAGGCCCGGCGCGACCGGGGCATCGGTGGCCGGCGCATCGGCTGCGGGCAACAGGGTGTCGACGACAGACCCGCTTTCCGAGCCGCGTGTGGCAAGCACTGTCAGCGTGATCGAGGTAATGATGAAAGCCGTGGCGAAGATCCAGGTCAGCTTGGTCAGCGCGGTGGCCGCGCCCCGTGCCGACATCGCCCCGCCGCCGCCGCCGCCGATACCAAGGCCGCCGCCTTCGGAGCGCTGCAGCAGCACGACGCCGATAAGCAGGAGGGCGAGGATCAGGTGGATGGTAAGGACGACGTTTTCCATGAGGCTTCCCGGCGACTGACGCGCCTGTCTAGGCGGAAGGGGACGGCGACGCAAGGGTGCCGGGGCGTTTCCTGAACGGGGGAGCCGTCCGTCGGGGCATCGAGCCCCTTGGACGGCGCTGCCGCGACCCGGCTGGGCGTCCATTGTCTGATCGCCACCGTGAGGCGCTCCGCGACGCAGCATCTGGAAGAAGGGCGGGCAAGGGGAACCGGAAATAGGAACGCTGGCCTATCAGTGCAGTCGAGGGGTGCCTTGTTGTCTGGTCTCGGTTCCATGCGCTTCAATCGCCCGAGTCGGTCGTGCCTTCATGAACCGCAGAGACTTTGTTTCCATCAGGATCGCGGACGAAGGCTGCATAGAAGCCCGGGCCGTAGGGTCGCAGGCCCGGTGCCCCTTCATCGGTGCCGCCTGCCAGCAGGGCGGTCCTGTGGAAGGCCTGCACGGCGTCTTTGCTGGGGGCAATCAGCGCCGGCATCGAGCCGTTGCCGACGGTCGCGGGGTTGCCGTCATGGGGCAGCGTGATCCACAGCCGGGCGCGGCGGTCCGAAGGGTGGGCATAGCCGATCTCGGTATCCTTTGTCGCGCGACGGACAAGGCCAAGGGGGGCCAGGGCGGCATCGTAGAACCGGGCGGCGCGGGTCACGTCATTGATGCCGAGGGTAAGGTAGAGGAAGGTTTCAGCCACCGATCTCGTCCACGCTGGCCTGACCGGAAAGGCGTTGGCGCAGAATTGACCAGGACATGCCCGCCCCGAGGATGAGAGACAGCACCAGAATCCCGAGCCAGATGTTCAGGGCAGAGTTTTCAAGCCCGAGAAGGCCCCAGTCGGTCAGAACCCAAAGCCCGGCCGCGAAGATTGCGGCGATGATGATCGCGCCCAGGATGCCGATCGAGCGCATGGTCGCGACGACATAGACCATGGCAAGGACGGCAAGGATCAGACCGGAGAACACGATCAGCGGCATCTGATTGTCCCACGAACCGCGCGCCCAGGTGACGTAGTTCAGGCTGGTCGGATTGAAGATCGCGGCCAGGAGGAAGAAGGCGCCAAGCCAACGCAGGAGGATGCCCATGATCGTGCCTTTCGCGATTGCAGTCCGCGCCATGCTAGCCTGAGGCAGGGGCAAAGGCCAAGAGGCAGGGCGTGGGGGCAGATGTGGAGAGATCGTGGGGTAAGGGCGATTTTGCCGTTCCCCCCGTCGGCGCGGGTCGCTATAGGTCAGTCGGTTTTGCAAACCGGGGGATCAGAGCCATGGCCAATGTCGTTGTCGTAGGCGCCCAATGGGGCGACGAGGGGAAAGGCAAGATCGTCGACTGGCTGAGCGAGCGGGCCGACGTGATCGCGCGGTTCCAGGGCGGGCACAATGCCGGCCACACGCTGGTCATCGACGGCAAGGTCTACAAGCTGAGCCTGTTGCCTTCGGGCATCGTGCGTGGCGGCAAGCTGAGCGTGATCGGCAATGGGGTCGTGGTGGATCCGTGGCATCTGGTGGCCGAGATCGAGAAGCTGCGCGGGCAGGGGGTCGAGATCACTCCGGACAACCTGATGGTGGCAGAAAATGCGCCGCTGATCCTGCCGGTGCATGGTGAACTTGACCGGGCGCGCGAAAACCAGAATTCGGTCGCCAAGATCGGCACCACGGGGCGCGGCATTGGGCCGGCGTATGAGGACAAGGTCGGGCGCCGGGCAATCCGGGTTGCAGACCTGGCGGACGACGCTACGCTCGCGGCGCGGGTGGACCGGTTGATCGGTCACCACGATGCGCTGCGGCGCGGTCTTGGCATTGCTCCTGTTGATCGGGCTGCACTTCTGGCGGCGCTGCGCGAGATCGCGCCGCAGGTGCTGCCTTATGCCAAGCCGGTCTGGAAAGTGCTGAACGAGGCGCGGCGCGCCGGCAAGCGCATCCTGTTCGAAGGCGCTCAGGGGGCGCTCTTGGACATCGACTTTGGCACCTATCCCTTTGTCACCTCGTCCAACGTGATCGCCGGGCAGGCGGCCACGGGCACCGGCATCGGGCCGGGGGCCATCGGCTTTGTGCTGGGGATCGTCAAGGCTTACACGACACGGGTGGGCGAAGGGCCGTTTCCGGCTGAGCTGTTCGATGCCGACGGGGCGCGGATGGGGGAACGCGGCAAGGAATTCGGCACGGTCACCGGCCGCAAGCGGCGCTGCGGCTGGTTCGATGCGGTGCTGGTGCGGCAGACCTGCGCCACCTCGGGTGTGTCCGGCATAGCCCTGACCAAGCTGGACGTGCTGGACGGGTTCCAGACGCTGAAGATCTGCACCGGCTATGAGCTGGACGGCGCGCATCTGGACTATCTGCCAACGGCGGCGGATCAGCAGGCCCGCTGCAAACCGATCTATGAAGAGATGCCGGGCTGGTCGGAAGTGACAGCCGGGGCGCGGTCCTGGGCCGATCTTCCGGGGGCGGCGATCAAGTATGTGCGGCGGATCGAGGAGTTGATCCAATGCCCGGTGGCGCTGCTTTCCACCAGCCCGGAACGGGATGACACGATCCTGGTGACCGACCCGTTCGCGGATTGACGATGCCCGGGGCGCAGGACGTCCCGCGCGGGAAAGGAGAGGCTATGGCACTTGGTTACAAGGCACGGCGGCGCTTGGCGCTGGTCATCCTTCTGGTGGGGATGCCGCTTTACGTTGTCGCGGCCGTAACTGTGGTTGGATGGCTTGAGCGGCCGTCAATCCTGGTCGAGCTTTTCGTCTATGTGGCCCTTGGCTTTCTGTGGGCGCTGCCGTTCCGCTTTGTGTTTCGCGGTATCGGTCAGGCAGACCCGGACGCGGCCCCGAGTGAGGGCCCCGATCCGTCAGACTGACCGGGCTTTGGCCGATCAGGAGTAGCGGCGTGCCTCTGCCAGATAGGGCGAGGATTCGGCCAGAGTGTAATTGCCGCGACCTACCTTTTCGATCCGGCCGGTGCGCAACAAGGTTCCGAAGCTGCGCAAGCCATCTTCGCGGCTGACCGGACGTCCGCCCGCGCTTGCCATCAGGCGGCGCATCAGTTGTGGACGGGTGAACTGGCTGCGCTTTTCGATGCAGGTGGCATAGGCGGCGGCGGCTTCCAGCATCTCGGCCATCGACTTGACGCCGACCCGCTCGGCGAAATTCGCCAGCCCGGCTTCGTCATCCTCGGTCAGATCCTCGTCAAGGTCGTCGTCCTCTTCAAGATCGCTCGCGCTGCCCTGGTAGGGCTTCTCCAACATGATCTTCGGGGGCGGTGCCGACGGGGTTGCCAGCGAGGCGCCGGCCCCGATTGCACCGGTCAGGCGACCAGTGCGCAATGCGATCATCGGCTGCCCTTCGCGCGGGGGTGCGCCACCGGGTGTCTGGGCCGGGGCCACCCGGTCGATGCGCTGTTCCGAAACCAGGACCAACGGCGGTGGGCTGACCATGCCGGGACGGATCGTGCCGGGGCGAGGCTCCTGCGGTCGCGCGGAAACCGTGCTGCGGCGTGGCCTGACCTCGGCGTCCTTGCCTGGCTTCTCGTCCGTGTCCGGCTGTACGACATGGGCCAGATCGTCGCGATAGGGGTCAAGCTTGGTCGAGGCGGAACTCTTGGTATCACCGGTGACCGCGCGCTCGGCTTCGGTGGCGACGACGGCGGCCTTCAGGTGGGCAATCGCGTCCAGCCGACGGCGGTTGTCGACATCGGCCATCACGTCATCGGCCTGCCGCAGCAGACGGGCAACCTCGGCGTCCTCGCCAGAATATTTCAGGATGCGGGTCGCATTCGGATCCCGGGTTTCGGTATCGTCATCGCCGGGGCGAAGGCGAACCACACGCGAGTTGGCGTTCTTGGACTTGCCGTTGCCCTTGCCCGTTGAGGCGGATTCCGGTTCAGCCCCGACCGGCTCGTCTGCTTCAGCAACCTCGGGTGTCGGGTCCTCGACCAGCGCTTCGGTCAGCGATGCAACCACTTCGGGTTCGTCTTCGGGAAGACTGTCGGCAAAAATGGATCCGGTGACTGGCGTTACTTCCGGTTCAACCAGGGTCTCGACCTCAGCGATGTCTGCCGACATGTCGGCCAGCACTTCTTCGGCGGCCTCGTCTTCGGCGATTTCTTCCGGGGTATCCGCTTCTGCCTCGGGTTCCGGGGTCAGCTCGAGTTCCGCTTTCGCGGTCGCTTCGATGAAGGCTGCCTCAGCCTCGTCCGCGTCGAGGAAAGCGGCTTCGTCGGTCAGGGCATCCTCTTCGGTATCGGAAGCAGCGGCGACTTCGGACTGGTCTGCCAGTTCGTCGTCAGTGACATCTTCCTCAGCCCCTTCGTCTGAAGTGGCCTCGTCCTCAGCCAGTGCCTGCAGGTCAAGCGGCTCGTCGGGGGACTGGAGCAAGGCATCAAGCCCGCTGAGCACGTCAGAGCCGGCGACGGTTCCAAGATCGTCCAGATCGTCGGCGCTGCCTTCGGTATCTGGCCCGGCTGATTCAGGCCCGGCTGAGTAATCCTGAAACACGTCTTGCGGCAAGCGCGCCGTGATCGACGGCGGGTTGACCGACTGACGAATGCGGGCAAGCTTGGCAGCGACCCCATTCGGGATCACATCTTGCAGCGACGGTTCAACCGATCCGGCATCGACAGGCGCAGAGGCATCAGCGGTGGCGGACCAGCTCCCGGCTTCGGCAGAATCGCGGAGCTTGCCCGTCGTGCGGTACGGCTTTTCGGAACCAGGCTCGGCCGGGGCTTTTGCGGAATGGGCTTCCTGAGGCCGCAGGTATACGCCATTGTCGCGAACCCGGCTGTCGACCAGACGCGAAACTTCGCGTTCAGCGATGCGATGCAGCATCGCGGCATCGGGCTGCGGCGGTTCGGCGCCGAAGTAGCGGTCGTCGGCGGCAAGGTCGCGGAAATACTCGGCAATGGCCTTCATCGCGTTGAAGGGATCGTCAAAACCTTCCAGCGTGCAGCTGAACGTGCCGTAAGACACCGTCAGGATCTTGCTCTCACTGGTCATAACCGGAAAACCTTTCGCCTTGCACTTTGTCACATCTTAACAGCTGGCCGACCTAATGCATGGACAGACGGGGGTAATTTGATGGATTGATTGTGGCCGGACCCCAAGAATCCTGCCTTAATTGGATACAGTTTTGCATGAAATCGCCGATTGTCCAGTCGATACAGGGCATAACGCTGGCGGGTGGCGGTCCTTTCTCCGGTCGCGACCTGTCACTTTGCCGTGCGCGCGCTCCGGTGGTGGTGGCAGCGGACGGTGGCGCAGACCGGCTCTTGCGACACGGCGTGATGCCCGAAGCCGTGATCGGCGACTTCGATTCGCTGTCCCGCACGGCGCAGGCAGAAATCCCCCTGTCGCGCCAACACCCTATGGCGGAACAGGAAAGCACCGATTTCGACAAGGCGCTGCGGTCGGTGGTCGCGCCCATCGTCCTGGCGCTGGGCTTTGTGGGTGCGCGGCTGGATCATGGGCTTGCGGCCTTCAACACCCTGGTCGCGCGGGCCGAACGGCGCTGCGTCCTGATCGGGCCGAAGGACCTGGCCTTTGCCGCCCCGCCCCGGCTGTCGCTTGATCTGATGCCGGGGGATGTGCTGTCGCTGTTTCCGATGGCCAGCGTGACGGGGTTAAGCACGGGCCTCGAATGGCCGATCAGCGGATTGCGCTTTGCGCCGGATGGGCGGATCGGCACATCGAACCGCGTGGTGGCGCGGCGGGTGGAGCTTGAGTTCGATGATCCGGGCATGCTGGTGATCGTGCCGCGGCGCAGGCTGGATGCGGTCGTCAGGGCGCTGACTGCGCCCTGAACCGCGCGCCGCGCTGTTCGCGGTGGATGATGTAGAGGCCGGAGGCGACGATGATGGCGATGCCGCTCCAGGTCGTCGCGTTCGGGAAGTCGCCGAAGATCAGGTAACCCAGCGCCACTGCAACGACGATCTCGGAATAGTGCAGTGGGGCAAGTGTTGCAGATGGGGCGTATTTCAGGGCGTAGGTCATGGCCATGTGGCTGACTGCGGCCCAGAAGCCGACACCGAAAAGCCAAAGCCAGTTCAGGCCAAGCGGCCAGACCGGATCCAGCGAGGCGATGCCGGTTCCATTGGCCCAGAACATGACAGGCAGGCAGAAAAGAAGCCCGGTCCAGGACGTATGGAACTGCATGGCGACGGGGTGCATATAGGCCGAAATCGCCCGGGTGGTCAGCATGTAGAAGGCGAAGAAGAACGCCGTACCGAGAGGCCAGAGGGCCACAAGCCCGAAGACCGCGATCGAAGGCTGGATCACGAGGAGCGCCCCGCCAAAGCCCACCGCGCAGGCGGCGATGCGCCGGGGGCCGACCTGATCACCGAAGATCAGGCTGCCAAGGATCAGCAGGATGAAGGGCTCGACAAAAGCGATGGCAAGTGCGTCGGCCACCGGCATCACTGCGATGCCCGACACGAAGGAGAAGGTCGACAGGATCAGGAACACCGCACGGACACAGGTGAAGGCAAGCCCCCGGGGGGTGAGGCGCAGCGATATGCCCATGACAAGGACCACGGGCAGCATCAGCAGGCCCTGAACCAGAAAGCGCCCGGTGGTGATCTGGCCGACCGGTATACCCCCCTCGGCCGCGAGCTTGGCAGAAACATCCAAGAGCGGCGCGATCATGCAGAAGACAAGCATCAGGACGATGCCGTGGAGGGTTGTATCCTTGGCCATGGCCTTGGCTATCCCGGGCAAGGCATTGCTGCAATTCCGAAAACGACATCCAGCCTGGCCGCCGTCTTCGAATGGAGCGGCATTCTCCACAAGTCTTGACGCGCCGCTTGGCGCGGCCAGGCGAGGCAAGCGGGTCAGCAGTTCGGGACGTTGACAGCAAGGCCGCCGAGGCTGGTTTCCTTGTATTTTTCATGCATGTCGCGGCCGGTCTGGCGCATCGTCTCGATGCAGACATCGAGGCTGACGAGGTGCTGGCCATCGCCGCGCATCGACAGGCTGGCGGCCGAAACGGCCTTGATGGCGCCCAATCCGTTGCGTTCGATACAGGGCACCTGGACCAGCCCCTTGACCGGATCGCAGGTCATGCCAAGGTGGTGTTCGAGGGCGATCTCGGCGGCGTTTTCCACCTGTTCGGGGGTGCCGCCCAGGACGGCGCAGAGGCCCGCGGCGGCCATTGCGGCGGCACTGCCGACTTCGGCCTGGCACCCGCACTCGGCGCCCGAAATGCTGGCGTTGTGCTTGCAGAGCCCGCCGATGGCGGCAGCGGTCAGAAGATACTCGCCGACGCGCGACACGGTCGCCCCCGGCACATGGTCGAGGTAGTAACGCAGCACGGCGGGTACCACGCCGGCGGCACCGTTGGTCGGGGCCGTCACCACCTGGCCGCCGGCAGCGTTTTCCTCGTTCACCGCCATGGCATAAAGCGACATCCAGTCGTTGATCGTGTGGGGGGCGGTCATGTTCAGCCCGCGCTCGGCGATCAGCGCATCGTGGATGCCCTTGGCGCGGCGGCGGACCTTGAGGCCGCCGGGCAGGATGCCGGTGCCGGCCATCCCCCGCGAGATGCAGTCGTTCATCACCTGCCAGATGCGGGCGATCCCCTGATCAAGTTCGGCGGCACTGCGGAACCGCAGTTCGTTCTGCCGTTTCATCTGCGCGATGGCCAGGCCGGAACTGCGGGCCATCTCCAGCATTTCGGCAGCCGTTTCAAACGGGTAGGGCACATCGGCGCGGGCCTTGGTCTTGGCGCTGCCACTGTCCGCCAGTTCCCCGGCGGTCAAGACGAAGCCGCCGCCGATGGAATAATACGTTTCCTCAAGGATCACGTCGCCTTGCGCGTCGGTTGCCTTCAGGATCATGCCGTTGGCGTGGCCCGGAAGTGCCGGCCCGTAATCGAACAGCAGATCGCGGCCGGGATCGAAGGCCAAGGGGCCAAGGCCTTGAGCCTCGATCAGCAGAGATTCGCGAATGCGGGCCAGAGCGGCGTCGGCCTTTTCGGCGTCATAGGTGGCGGGCTCGAACCCGGCCAGGCCAAGGATCGTGGCCCGGTCCGTCGCATGGCCGACGCCGGTGAAGGCCAGCGACCCGTGCAGCGAGGCGCGCAGACCGTGGGCGTGGAATGGAGAGGCGCGCAGCGTATCGAGAAAGCGCGCGGCCGCGACCATCGGACCCATTGTGTGACTGGAGGACGGGCCGATGCCGACCTTGAACATGTCGAAGACGGAAAGGAACATCAGGCACCCGGATTTGTGAAGGGGGTTGGGCCAAGGCCGTCGGCCTTGGCGACGCGAAGTGTGGCGGGGCGTGCCTCATGCGCGGCAAGGACAGCGCGGAGTTCGGGGAACGCGGCAAGGTCAAGACCATAGGGCGCCGGCGGCAGCAGGATGAGCCAACGCACGAGGACGCCGATATAGTATCCCATGACTCCGGGATGGTCGACGGAAAGCCAGCGCGGGCGCTGGGTCGCGATCATCGCCTCGATCAGGCCAAGACGGGCGATGATCTGGTCATGCGCTGCGGTGCGGGCGGCGTCGGTGTTCGCCTCGCCCGCCGGGCGATGGGGGTAGAACATTGCCAGTGCCGCCGTGTGCAACGCGTTCGAGGTGAAGAACAGCCAGGACAGGAAGGCGCCGCGGTCGTGGTCTTGCGGGCCGGGGCCAAGCCGACCTGTCCGGTCCACCAGCCACAGCAGGATGGCGGCGGTTTCGAAGATCGGGCCATCGGGGGTTTCGAGCGCCGGGATCAGCCCCACCGGGTTCACCCGCCGGTAATCGGGGCTGGCAAGGGCGCCGCCTTCGATATCGGCAATGGCGATCGTATGCGGCAGCTCCAGCTCTTCCAGCGCAAGGCGGATGATCGTCGACGCGAAGTCCGGGGCGTGGTGCAGGGTCAGGGCTATTGGGTTGCTCATAGCACGCTGCCTTCGGGTGGGTTCGGTTGCTCTGGTGCGGTGAAGGGATGGGGGCCAAGGCCTTCGGCCCGGGCAATGACGGGGGTTTCGACCCTTGCTTCCTGGGCGCGGGCGAGGGCTTCGAGCGCGGGGAAGTCGGCAAGGTTGAACCAGCGCGGGGCATCGACCGGATAAAGCGAGGCCCAGCGGGTCAGGGTGATTGCGTAAACCCCCAGAGGCGTTGCGGCGGCGAAGAGGCGCGGGTGCTCTCCGGCCGCAGCGTCGATCAGCCCGAAGTGCCGGAGCACGCGCCGGGACATGATCTCGAGATGTGCTGCATGGCCATCGGCCGGTGCGTACTGGTGCGGATAGAAGATCTGGCGCAGGTCGGCATGGGCGGTGTTCGACAGAAAGAACAGCCATCGCAGGAAAGCCGGCCGGTCGGGGCTGGCAGGCGTCGGGCCAAGGGTGTGGGCGTCGGACAGCCATAGCAGGATCGCCCCCGTCTCGGAAATCGCGCCGGCGGGCGTTTCCAGAGTCGGGATCAGGCCGGTGGGGTTCAGCGTGCGATAGGCCTGGCTGTCCTGCTGGCGTCTGGCGCGGTCGACAAGCGCCGTGCGATAGGGAATCCCGGCCCCGTCAAGGACGAGGCGAATGATCAGAGAAGCGTTGTCGGGGGCGTAATGCAGCCTGTACATCGGGCACCTTGAGGCGTCAGGTCCAAACTCGCCCAAGTCTTGCCTTGGCGCTGGCCGAAAAGCGACCCCCTGCCGCCAATCGCGCATTGTGCTCGGCGGTTAACGGGACATCAACCTTGTACGCGGCAGAGTGGCATCATCCTTGGGCGACGGAGGCGTGGATGACCAGGCTGATGGCGGCGTTGCTGGTGTTGACGGTGATCATGGTTCAATCGGCTTTGGCGGAAAGCGAAGAGGGCGTGCTGGAGCAGGCGATGCGCGATGACGCCGCCGGGTTTCAGGCGATGGCGGAAGATGTGATTGCGGGTTTTGGCGGTCCTGATGGGCTGACGCCAGACGGCATTGAGGATCATGTTGCGCTGGCGCGCGCGGTCGCACGGGCAGAGGCGATGCGGCGGCTTCTGGCGATCGATCTCGGCAATGACGGATCTGTTGACCGGAACGAACTGGAGGTGACGCAGCGCGCGGCCAGTGCCGCGGCGCGGGGGCGATTGGAACGGCAGTTCGCAAGCGCCGATACAAACGGCGACGCGCGGATCGACCCGGCCGAGATCCGGGCGAACGGCCACATAGCTGCCCTGAGGGCGATGAGCGAGACCGACGTGGAACTGCTGCGCGCATTGATCACGCTGGACCTCGGTGGCGACGGTGCGGTCAGCCTGCAAGAGCTGCGCACCGCGCTGTCACGACTTGACGAGGCGACCTGACCCCAGGCCGAAACTCCCTGGATGCGACGCAGTGCCCCGCACTCCTGTCCGGCCTTGTGATCCGCAGTGCCGCAGAACCCTCTCGCCCTCCGGCGACCTTTGCGTTATTCGGAGAAAAACAGGGGAGTGCTGTCATGACCGCCGAGCTTTCGCCTATCGACAATGCCAAATACGCCGCCGCGCAACGGTCGGTCGATTTTGTCGAGTCCGGGATGAAGCTTGGTCTGGGGACAGGTTCGACCGCCGCATGGATGGTGCGCTGCCTGGCCGAACGCATTCGCAACGAGGGCTTGAAGGTTACCTGCGTGGCAACCTCGAAGCGCACGGCAGACCTTGCGCGAGAACTGGGCGTGACCGTCGTAAGCCTGGACGACGTGAAGTGGCTGGACCTGACCATCGACGGCGCGGACGAGTTCGATCCCAACCTGAACCTGATAAAGGGCGGCGGTGCTGCTTTGCTTCAGGAAAAGATTGTGGCCACGGCGTCGGACCGGATGATCGTGATCGCCGATGCGGCGAAGGAAGTGGCGCAACTGGGTGCCTTTCCGTTGCCGGTCGAGGTGATTCCCTTCGGCTGGGAGACCACAAAAGCGCTGATCGAAGAAACGCTTTACAGCCTCGATGTGCTGAACCGCGAGGTAAACCTGCGGCTGAACCGTAGCCGACCGCTGAGGACGGACGAGGGCAACCTGATCCTTGATCTGAACCTCAAGCGGATCGGCAACCCCCGGCAACTGGCGCTGGTCCTCAATCAGATCCCGGGCGTGGTGGAGAACGGGCTTTTTATCGATATCTGCGACGTGGTGGTGATCGGGAACGGTGACGGGCGGGTGACGGTGCGCGACATCAACTCGGGTCGGGTAGAGGATACCTCGATCGACCTTGCGCAGAGCGCGAACATTTTCGCCGAACTGGGGGACTGAACATTTGGCCTTCGACTACGATCTTTTCGTCATCGGCGGCGGGTCCGGCGGGGTGCGCGCCGCGCGTATCGCGGCGGCGGACTGGGGTGCGAAGGTAGGCTTGGCGGAAGAAAGCCGGATGGGCGGCACCTGTGTCATCCGGGGCTGTGTGCCGAAGAAGCTGATGGTGTTCGCCTCGGGATTTCCGGCGGCATTCGAGGATGCCCGTGGCTATGGCTGGGACATGGGCGAGGCCCGCTTTGACTGGACGACCTTTCGCACCCGGCTGGAGGCCGAGCTTGACCGGCTGGAAGCGGCTTATCGCAGGACGCTGAAGAACGCCGGAGTCACTGTCCATGACGCGCGCGCAACGCTGGTCGATGCGCACAGGGTTCGGCTGGCCGGCGGTGAAGAGTTCAGCGCCAAGCACATCCTGATCGCGACTGGCGGGCGACCGTTCGTGCCAGAGTTCCGGGGGGCGGAACTTGCCGTCACCTCGAACGAGATGTTCCATCTTAAGCAGTTGCCGAAGCGGGCGCTGGTCGTCGGCGGCGGCTATATTGCCAGCGAATTCGCCTGCATCCTTAACGGTCTGGGCGTTGATGTCTGCCAGTACTACCGTGGCGCGCAGATCCTGCGGGGCTTTGACGATGAGGCCCGGGGCCATGTGGCGACCGCTATGCAGGCCGACGGCATCAATATCCATTGCGGCGCCGACGTCATGCGGCTGGAGCGGACGGCGGGCGGCATCCTTGCCGTGGCGACCGACGGTACGGAACGCGAGTTCGACCTGGTGATGTATGCCACGGGGCGGCGGCCCAATACGGACGGGCTTGGGCTTGATGCCTTGGGCGTGGACCTTGGCCGTCAGGGTCAGATCGTCGTGGACCGGTTCAGCCAGACGGCGGTGCCTTCGATCTTTGCGGTGGGCGACGTGACCGGGCGGATCAATCTGACGCCGGTCGCGATCCGTGAGGGGCATGCTTTCGCAGACACCGTCTTTGGCGGCAAATCCACAGCCTTTGACCACGAACTGGTAGCCTCGGCCGTCTTCACCCGGCCCGAGTTCGGGTCGGTCGGGCTAAGCGAAGAGGCCGCTCGGGATCAGGAGCCGATCGAGGTCTATGGCACGGCGTTCCGGCCGATGAAGACAGCCTTTGCCGGGCGCCCCGACCGGGTGATGATGAAACTGATCGTCAGTCAGGCCACGCGGAAGGTGCTGGGCTGCCACATCGTGGCGCCCGAGGCCGGTGAGATGATCCAGCTTGCGGCAATTGCGATCCGGATGGGCGCGACAAAGGAAGATTTCGACCGGACTTGCGCTGTGCATCCCACCATGGCCGAGGAGTTGGTGACGATGCGCAAACCCATTAGAAGCGCCTGACAAGAAACATGGCTGTAACATGATGGCTGCTTGATTTCCGGCCCATGATGACCAGCTAAGATGAGATGCGAATAGAAAGGTTCTGATCGATGGCAGGAAGTGGCGGTCCCTGGGGCGGCGGTGGCGGTCCGGGCGGTGACGACCGGAACAGGGGCAAGGATGAGGACGACGACCGCCGTGGCGGACGCCGTGGCGAGGGCGGACCCCAGATCCCCGAGATCGACCAGCTGGTAAGACGCGGGCAGGAACAGCTGCGCGTGCTTATGGGCGGGCGCGGTCGGGGCGGCATGGGCGGTGGCGGCGGTCCGGGCGGCGGCTCGGGCGGGCCGGTCTTCACGCGGCAGGGCATGGCGCTGGGTGCGCTGGCTCTGGTCGCGCTTTGGTCCTTCATGTCGTTCTACACCGTCAGGCCCGAAGAACGTTCGGTCGAGTTGTTCCTGGGCGAAAGCGCGGGCATCGGCAATCCGGGCCTGAACTTTGCGCCATGGCCTGTCGTGACCTATGAAAAGGTGCAGGTGACTGGCGAACGGACGACGGATATCGGCATCAGTGCTGGCGGCAACGAATCCGGCCTGATGCTGACGCGCGACCAGAACATCGTCGACATCGGCTTTCAGGTGGTCTGGAACATCGCGGACCCGGAGGGCTATCTGTTCAACCTGGCCGACCCCGAGGACACGATCCGCGCGGTCAGCGAAAGTGCCATGCGCGATATCGTGGCACGGTCGGAACTGTCGCCGATCCTGAACCGGGACCGTGGCGTGATTGCTGCCGATGTGCAGTCGCAGGTGCAGGCGACGCTGGACAGCTACAACGCCGGGATCAGCGTGATCCGCGTCAACCTGCAACGGGCCCAGCCCCCGCGTGAGGTGATCGATGCCTTCCGCGAAGTGCAGGCGGCCCAGCAGCAGCGCGACACGCTGGAGAAAGAGGCCGACGCCTATGCCAACCGTGTGACGGCGGGCGCGCGTGGTGCTGCGGCCCAGCTTGAAGAAGAGGCCGAAGCCTATCGCGCCCAGGCCGTGAACTCGGCGCTGGGTGAGGCGGCGCGCTTCGTCTCGGTCTATCAGGAATACATCAAGTCGCCCGAAGTCACCCGGCGCAGGCTTTACCTCGAAACCATGGAGCGGGTTCTGGGCGGCATGAACAAGGTGATCCTTGACGGCGTTTCCGGTGGCGAGGCCGGGCAGGGCGTTGTGCCCTTCCTGCCCTTGAACGAACTTGGGCGACCTGCTCCGCAGCAGGGTGCCGCCGCCACTACGGGAGGGAACAACTGATGCGCGCGATGTATATCGTTCCGGTGGTGGTGATCGCCGCGGTGGTGGCGTTGTCCTCGGTGTTCATCGTCGATGAACGCAAGAAGGCGCTGGTGCTTCAGTTCGGTCAGGTGACCCAGGTGAAGACGGAACCGGGCCTTGGCTTCAAGGTGCCGTTCATTCAGGAAGTGGTCTATTACGAAGACCGCATCCTTGGGCTGCAGACCACGCCGCTTGAAGTCACCATGCTCGACGATCGCCGTCTGGTGGTCGATGCCTTTTCGCGCTGGCGGATCGTCGATCTGGTCGAGTTCCGCGAAGCGGTAGGCACGGGTGGTGAAGTCCAGGCCTTGCGCCGGTTGGAGGGGATCGTGAACCCAGCGATTCAGGAGGTTCTGGGTTCGGTGCCGTCAAACCGCGTCCTGTCCGAAGACCGGACCGGGCTGATGAACCAGATCCGCGACATTGCCCGCCGTCAGGCAGCGAACCTGGGGATCGAAGTTATCGACGTTCGCCTGACCCGCACCGACCTGCCGGAGCAGAACCTTGAGGCGACTTTTGCCCGGATGCGGGCGGAACGCGAACGCGAAGCGGCGGACGAAATCGCCCGGGGCGGCGAAGCGGCGCAGCGGGTACGGGCTTCGGCAGACCGGACCGTGGTCGAACTGACCTCGGACGCACGTCGCAAGGCCGAAGTGATCCGCGGTGAAGCCGATGCCGAGCGTAACCGCGTTCTGGCGGAGGCATACGGCCGCGATCCGGAGTTCTTCTCGTTCATCCGGTCGCTTACGGCCTATGAGGTCTCGCTGCGGGGCGACAACTCCAGCATCGTGATGCAGCCCGACAGCAAGTTCTTCGACTATCTGCGCACGGACACGGCGCCGGAATTGCGGCCCGAGGCAGGTGCCGCGGTCACGGCACCCGCTGCGCCATGAGCTTTGCGATTCTGGCCATAGGGCTGGTGCTTGCAGTTGAGGGGCTGGTGCTTGCACTGGCCCCTCGCCGTGTCGAGGATGCGCTTCGGCTTTTGGCCGCAACCGCGCTTGACCGGCGGCGTCAGATCGGACTTGTCGCTCTGGCGCTGGGGGTGCTTCTGGTCTGGCTGGCGCGCAACTTGTAACAAATACCTTCACATCCCCTTGAGGGGCCGTTGCAGGGTTTGCAATGCGCGCAGCCTTGACTAACTGTTGGATGACGGGAAATGCCCGACCGGTTGTTATGCCGGTTCCGGCCAGCCCGACTGATGAACAGGAGTTCGCACCGTGCCTGACCTTACGCCTTCGATCCGTACCGCCCTCCGCTCCAGCACGCTGCTGGCGCTGGTTCTTGGGCTTGGTCTCAGCCTTGCCCCTGCCTCTGAGGCAGAGGCATTCGGCGCCCCGGAAAGCTTTGCCGATCTGGCACAGCAGATCAGCCCTTCCGTCGTGAACATCACGACCAGCGCGATGATCGCCGGTCCGGCAGACGGGAGGCCGATGGTGCCGGAAGGCAGCCCGTTCGAGGATTTCTTCGAGGATTTCAACAACCGTGGTGGCCAGGGGCCGCAGCGGTCCGAGGCGCTGGGGTCAGGCTTCGTGATTTCGGAAGATGGCTACATCGTCACCAACAACCATGTGATCGAAGGCGCCGACGAGATTCTGATCGAGTTCTTTGGTGGCAAGAAACTGCCGGCGAAGGTGGTTGGCACCGACCCCAAGACCGACCTCGCGCTTTTGAAGGTCGAGGCGGGTGAGCCTCTGGCTTTCGTGACCTTCGGCAATTCCGACCTGATACGGGTGGGCGACTGGGTCATGGCGATGGGCAACCCGCTGGGCCAGGGCTTTTCGGTCAGCGCGGGTATAGTTTCAGCCCGCGGGCGCGAGTTGCAAGGAAGCTATGACGATTATCTGCAAACCGACGCGGCGATCAACCGGGGAAACTCGGGTGGGCCGTTGTTCAACATGGACGGCCAGGTGGTCGGGGTTAACACCGCGATTCTGTCGCCGAACGGCGGGTCGATCGGGATCGGCTTTTCGATGGCGTCGAACGTGGTCTCAAAGGTCGTCGACCAGCTGAAGCAGTTCGGTGAGACTCGGCGCGGCTGGCTTGGCGTCCGCATTCAGGACGTGACGCCCGATGTGGCCGAGGCGATGGGTCTTGCCGAAGCTGCGGGCGCGCTGGTTACCGATGTGCCGGAAGGCCCGGCCAGGGAGGCCGGGCTTGTTGCGGGCGACGTGATCATCCGCTTCGATGGCCAGGAAGTCGGTGATGCTGGCGGTCTGACGCGCCGGGTGGCCGATGCGCCGATTGGCGAGGCGGTTCCGGTGATCGTCATGCGCGAGGGCCGGACCGAGACGCTGCAGGTCACGCTTGGCCGTCGCGAAGAGGCCGAGGCGACGATGCCCGCGTCCGCCCCCGCGCTGGAAGCCCCGCGCGAGATGGAGACGCTTGGTCTGACGCTGGCTCCGCTGGATGATGACATGCGCAGCCGTCTGGGGTTGGATGCGTCGGTCGAGGGCCTGATGATCACCGCCGTCGATCCTGCGTCCGAGGCCTATACCAAGGGCCTGCGCGAGGGCGATCTTATCGCCGAGGCAGGCCAGCAGCGCGTGGTCCGGTTGCAGGACCTTGAAGACATGATCACCCAGGCCAAGGCGGCGGGGCGCAAGTCGATCCTGCTTTTGATCCGGCGTGCCGGTGACCCGCGTTTTGTCGCGCTGTCGATCGATTGATCGGTTGGTGATTTGATGCGAGAGGGCGGTGCCGTCGGCGCCACCCTCTTGCGTTGCGGGAGCCGGTTTCGGAATGAGATTTGGGGCGGATTTCGGTTTCCGTCAGGGCTGGTCGCCGGCACGGGTGCCGTCGTGGCGGAAGGCGGGATCAAGCAGGCGGTCAAGCAGGGGCGACAGATCCTCGATCAGTTCGGCCACCACATGCACTACACCCGCCTCGCGCTGAAGCTTGCCAGTGACGCGCAGCAGGCGTCCGGCAATGACCGCCCGCCGGAAGCGTTCATAGACCTGCGCCCAGACCACCACGTTGCAGGTGCCGGTCTCATCCTCAAGCGTGACGAAGATCACGCCTTTCGCGGTGCCGGGCCGTTGCCTGACCAGCACCAGCCCCGCGACAGTGACCCGGGCGCCAGCGGGCGGCTCGGTCAGCCGCGCGTGCGGCAGCGCCTGCGGCGGGCGTGGCCAGACGGTCCTTTGCCGGGAGGGGGAAGGGGGCGCTGCGTTCATTGGAACATTAATAGAACATTTGCCGTTTGGGGCAAGCTTTCCGAGTGCCTCGCCCCTCTGGCAATGCCCCGGCAATTGACCTATGTCACATCACAAAGGACCGCAGAGAGGCATCAATGGCGAAGATCACTTACGTAGAACATGGCGGTAAGGAACATGTGGTCGAGGTTGCGAATGGCCTGACCGTTATGGAAGGCGCGCGCGACAACGGCATTCCCGGGATCGAGGCCGATTGCGGCGGTGCCTGCGCCTGTTCGACCTGCCATGTCTATGTCGATCCGGCCTGGGTCGACCGGCTGCCGAAACGGGACAGCATGGAGGAAGACATGCTGGATTTCGCCTGGAAGCCCGACCCGGTACGGTCGCGCCTGACCTGCCAGCTGAAAGTTTCCGACGCCCTGGACGGGTTGCGCGTGCAGATGCCTGAAAAGCAGATCTGATGCCGCTGGCGCTGGCACTCGTGCTGCTGGCCGGGCCGCGCGGGCGGAACAGGTCTCGGTCGGCGAGGGTGAGGTTGTCCGCGCCGAGCTTGCCAGCCCGACGGACCGCTACGGCCATGCGGTGCTTGGCGATGCGCTGGAATGGGGCAGCCTGAGGCTGGCAGTCAACACCTGCATCGGCTGCGCGGGGCAAGACCTGACCGAGGTCACGATCACCCTGCCACCGACACGGGTCTTCAAGGGCATTGCGGCCCGTGTGGCCGATGTTGACGGAGGCGGGCGGGCGGAAGTGCTGGTCGTCGAGACTGACCTTTCCCTTGGTGCATCTCTTGCCATCCATTCACCTGACGGCAGGATCACGGCCACCCGCTTCATCGGCCAGCCGAACCGTTGGCTGGCCCCCGCAGGCATTGCAGATTTCGATGGCACCGGGCAGGTCGAGATCGCCTGTGTCGACCGGCCACATCTGCCGAAGGAATTGGTCTTAGTACGGCTGGAGGGCGCCCTGCTGGTGGAAACCTTGCGACTGCCGGGCCTGTTGATCCCGGCCTGTTGATCAGCCCTCGGCCTTGCCCAGACGGTCGGCTTTCTTCCGAACCAGTACCGACCGCAGATCATGCATCGCCAGAAGAAGCGGATCGGTCACGGCGTCCAGCTGATCGTCCGTCGCGCGTGACTGCACCCATTGCGCGGTCAGGTTCAGGTGATCGAGCGCGCGCAGGATGTCATCTACCTCGCGCAGGGCAAGCTGGGCCTGCCGCGCGGCCAGCCAGTTGCCAATCGCGGTCAGGTCTTCAGCTGTCAGGTCGGTATCGCCATGCGGCTTTATGTTGCCGTTCTTGACGTTGACGGTAGCGATCTCGTCCATCTCGATGCGGCGCTGGCGGTTTTCGGTGCTGATCCGGAAGACCGCAGCGCCGTTTTCACGCACCCGGAAGTAATGTTCGGGAAGGTCTGCGGGCATTGCGCTCTCCTGCGTCTCGGTGCCTGATCACGCGAAGGAGCGAGACATCCCCGTTCACCGGCGCAAACATGCGTGGAATACCGACCGACGAGCAGACCCGATCAACCGGGGGATCGGCATCGGATCAACGGCAAGTCCCACGCCCGCCCATTTCTTAAGCAGAGCGTCGGGGCCGTCAACCCGGATGCGCGCCGGGACCGGGCTTTACCTTGGAACAACCCCGGGATGAGGGAGGAATTCCAGCCTTGGCCGACCAGGTATCCGGTGATCCGGTCGGCGAGGGATCACACCAGCGACGCGCAGAAGCGCTGGATGCGGGTGCAGGCCTCGTGCAGCACCTCGTCGCTGGTGGCATAGCTGACGCGGAAGTTCGGCGACAAGCCGAAGGCTGCGCCGAAGACCACGGCGACGCCGGTCTCTTCCAGCAGGGCGGTGGCGAAGACCTCGTCATTGGTGATGACCGTACCCGCAGGCGTGGCCTTGCCGATACAGCCGGAGATATCGGGGTAAACGTAGAACGCGCCCTCGGGCTTGGGGCAGCGGATGTCTGCGGCCTTGTTCAGCATCGAGACCACCAGATCGCGCCGCCCCTGGAACAGCTTGCGGTTCGGGGCCAGAAAGTCCTGCGGCCCGGACAGCGCCTCAAGTGCCGCATACTGGCTGATCGAACAGGGATTCGAGGTCGACTGCGACTGGATCGTCCCCATCGCCTTGATCAGCGCCACCGGGCCGGCGGCATAGCCGATGCGCCAGCCGGTCATCGCATAGGATTTGGACACGCCATTGCAGGTCAGAGTGCGGTCGTAGAGGCCGGGCTCCACCTCGGCCGGGGTGCAGAACTCGAAATCGTCGAAGACAAGGTGTTCGTACATGTCGTCGGACATGATCCAGACATGTGGGTGGCGCATCAGGACATCGGTCAGGGCCTTCAGCTCGCTGCGGGTGTAGCCAGCGCCGGTCGGGTTCGACGGCGAGTTGAAGATGAACCACTTGGTCTTAGGCGTGATCGCGGCCTCAAGCTGTTCCGGGGTCAGCTTGAAGTCGGTTTCGATCCCGGCGACGACCGCGACCGGAGTGCCGCCTGCCAGCAGCACCATGTCGGGATAGGACACCCAGTAAGGCGCGGGGATGATGACCTCATCGCCCGGATTGCAGGTCGCCATCAACGCGTTGTAGAGGATCTGCTTGCCCCCGGTGCCCACCGAGATTTGGGATGGTGTGTAAGTCAGGCCGTTCTCCCGCAAGAACTTCGAGCAGATCGCGGCCTTCAGTTCCGGGATACCGTCTACGGCGGTGTATTTGGTCTTGCCGGCGTCGATCGCCCGCTTCGCGGCGTCCTTGATGTTCTGCGGCGTGTCGAAATCCGGCTCTCCGGCGCCCAGACCGATGACATCCTTGCCCTCGGCCTTAAGCTGGGCGGCCTTGGTCGTGACGGCGATGGTGGGCGAGGGTTTGACGCGCGCAAGCGTGTCGGACAGGAAGGCCATCGGCTGCCCCTTTCGGAGGTGGAGTTTCAATGTCGCCTGTCTTAGGGTCCGGCCCGGATTGGTTCAAGCAGGAACGGAAACGCCATGACAGAGACGGTCGAAGTGCGCCTGAAGCGGATGCTGATGCGGTCCTGGCGGCGCGGGACGAAAGAGATGGACCTGGTCCTCGGCCCTTGGGCCGAGGCGCATCTTGCCGGGCTTGGATCGGCGGAACTTGAGGTTTACGAAGCCCTTCTCGCGGAGAATGATCAGGACCTGATGGCGTGGATCCTGGGCCAGTCCACGCCACCGGCGGCAATAGCCGGGCTTCTTGACCGGATCGCCACCTTTGCGAGTCAGCGCCTGACACGGCCGGCTTAGCGCAAACTCGTCACGGGTTTACGGAATGTTTGCTCTTTGTGCTGATTCTGTCCCCGATCGAATGGTGGAGAAACAGCATGACGCAACACGCCCCGCTGCTGGATGGATCGCTCCGGGCGTTCCTGTCTTGCTACCTCGACAACCTTGCCCTTATGGAACGGCTGCATCGCCTGCTGCTTGACGTCATCAAGGACGAATTCGAACGGCTGGGCATTCTGGAGATCAACTCGGTCCAGGCGCTGCTTCTATTCAACATCGGCGAGAATGAGGTTACAGCGGGAGAGTTGAAGTCCCGCGGCTATTACCAGGGCTCAAACGTCAGCTATAACCTGAAGAAGCTGGTCGAACTGGGCTATATGCACCACCAGCGGTCCGAGATTGACCGTCGGTCGGTCCGGGTGCGGTTGACGGAAAAGGGGCGGCATGTGCGGGGGCTTCTGGCTGACCTTTTCGCACGCCAAGCCGAAGCGATGGAAAAGCGCAGCCTGATCGATGTGTCCGGCATGGACGAGATCAACACCGCCCTGCGCCGGATGGAGCGGTTCTGGACCGAGCAGATTCGCTACATCTACTGATGGGCGGGGTTGCCTGCGCCGGTTGAGTAGCGGTTGCTCAAAGAGCGCCTGACATCGAACGCTGGAAATCCAGAGCAAACGAAGTCGCGGGCCAACGCGGGCCAACGAACTTTGGTCAGTGCGCCGGGACCCGCTGGGGCCTTCCTCCGGTCAGTTGACCTTGCGGGTGGGCAGGAACGGCAGGGGGGCCACGGGCAGGCCGTCCTCGATCATGCTGCGGGCGTCTTCCGGGCGGGCTTCGCCATAGATCGCGCGTTCCGGCGCGGCACCTTCGTGGATGCGGCGGGCCTCTGTCGTGAAGTTCAGGCCGACGTATTCCGAGTTCTCGGCGATCTGCTTTCGCAAGGCGGCGATCGCGGCCTCGATCTCCGACTGCGGTTCGGAAAGTGCAGGTCTTGCCTGCGGCAAGGCTGGGTCTTCCTGTGCCTTGCCGGCTTGGCGCGCGGGTTGAACGTTGGGCGCCATCAGCTCTTTTTCCACTCCTGATGTGCCGCAAAGCGGGCAGGCAAGCTGACCCGCCGCCTGCAGCGTCGCAAAGGCAACAGCATTCTGGAACCAGCTGTCAAAGCCATGCCCGGCTTCGCATTTCAGGCTGTAGCGGATCATCTTCTGAGTCCTGACGTGGCAGCCGCAGAGCCTAAGCCTTGCGGGATCAAGGTCAATGGGCAGCCTCGGTACCTAATCGCGGCGACGGGGGCCGGTTTTCCGGCCATCCACGTCGGCGTCGCCTGAAATCGGGGCACGGCGCCCTTCGATTGGCGGGACGAAACCTGCGATCAGGCCAGCGAGATCAGGTTCATTCACCAGACTTGCGGCTTCCTCCGGGCGGAACCATTGACGGTTGCGCTCTTTCATTTCGGGGAACTTATCGACGAGGCGCGCCACGCGCAGACCATAGACGGCCACTGCGCAGGGAACCTGTGCTGTTTCCGAAACACACTTCTGATAGCCGTAGCGACCCAGGCACATCGGGTTCACCACGCCTTCAACGCCCGCCTCCTCCCACGCCTCTTGCGCAGCAGCCGCTTCCGGCGCGAGGCTCGGCATCGGCCATCCCTTCGGGATGATCCAGCGACCAGTGTCGCGGCTTGTGATCAGGAGAATCTCAACCCCGGCATCGTCCATACGCCAGCAAAGTGCACCGTACTGCATCCTTGCACCCGCCGACTCGGCACCTTGTGCCGAGATCTTGTCTTGCCAACCCATTTTACGCCCATCTGGCCGCCCGATTTCCGGGTCTGACCCCTGCTCTGTAACCTCAATCGTAATATGGCATGAAAATCCGGGGAATTACAGGGATATCCCGGGGATTTGACGAGACAGGTCTTGGGATTATGTTTCGGACAGGCAATCATGCGGAAAGGTCCGGCAGATGCTTGGTTTGGTGATCGCAGTCATGGCTGCCAGTGTCGGTTCCGCGGCTTTCGCTGCCGAGGGGTTCCGGTTCGCCTTGATCGACGGGGGAGAGATCAGCCTGGACGATCGGCGCGGAAAGCCGGTGCTTGTGGTCAACACGGCGTCGCTTTGCGGCTTTGTCGGCCAGCTTGACGGATTGCAGGCCTTTCATGACAAGTTCGGGGCCGAAGGGGCGCTTGTCCATGCCGTGCCGTCTGACGACTTCAATCAGGAACTGGCGGCTGAAGCATCCGTCAAGGAGCACTGCGCCCTCGCCTTCGATCCGACCCTGCCGATGACCGAGATCACTTCCGTTCGGGGGCAAAGCGCGCATCCGTTTCATGCTTGGGTGAAGGCAGAGACCGGCTTTCTGCCCGGCTGGAACTTCCACAAGGTGCTGATCACGCCCGACGGGACCCTTGTCGGCACCTGCGGCTCTGGCCGCCGGCCGGAAAGCGCCGCCATCGCCGGGCAGACCGAGGCAATTCCGGAGTGATCGAAATACCGCCTCCGGCCGGGGAACTGGCGGTTGCAGAGCCGCTGTTCATCGGCTCGGAGATCTATCGGGCCTCGTCCTATGGTCCGGCGCATCCTTTGCGGGTTCCCAGGGTATCAACGGTAATGGATCTGGCGCGGGCGCTGGGCTGGTTGCCGCCTGGCAGGTTTCGCGCCAGCCCACGCGCCAAGCCTGCGGCGCTGACCCTGTGGCATGAACCGGCCTATATTGCCGCCCTTCAGGCCGCGGAGCTTCTGGGCGACGCCACCGATGAGATGCGGTCGCGGTTCCATTTGGGCACCCTTTCCAATCCAGTCTTCGCCGAGGTCTTTCGCCGTCCGGCAACCGGGGCAGGGGGCGTGATGTTGGCGGCCGACCTTCTGACTGCCAGGTCGGGGGTGATCCATGTGCCGGGCGGTGGCACGCATCACGGATTGCCCGGCCGGGCAAACGGATTTTGCTACCTGAATGACGTAGTCCTGGGGATCAAGGTGCTGCAACGCGCCGGGCTGTCGCGCATTGTCTATGTCGATCTGGACGCGCACCATTGCGACGGTGTGCAACTGGCCTTTGCGGGCGATCAGGGTGTCCGGATGATCTCGGTCCATGAAGAGGGGCGCTGGCCGTTCTCGGGCGCGCTGGAGGACCGGGCCGGGGGCAGCGCGTTCAACCTGCCGGTGCCGAAAGGGTACAACGACAGCGAGGCTCGGGCGGTGCTGGAAGAACTGATCCTGCCGCGTGTCGCCGAGTTCCGGCCGCAGGTCATCGTGCTGCAATGCGGGGCCGACAGTCTGACGGAAGACCCGTTGTCGCGGCTGGCCCTGTCAAACCGGGCCTATCTTGAGGCGGTGAGGTCGCTGATGCCGATTAGCCCCCGGTTCCTCGTGTTGGGCGGAGGCGGCTACAACCCATGGTCGGTCGGGCGGCTCTGGACGGCGATCTGGGGCGTCCTCTCGGGTCAGGATCTGCCCGACCATTTGCCGAAGGGTGCCGGGGTCGTGCTGCAGGGTCTGAACTGGCGCGGCGGTAGACGGGCCGGGCCGGACGCGGCGATGCTGACCACGTTGCTCGACGATCTCCGCGAAGGTCCGGTGCGCCCCGAGATCCGCGTGCGCCTTGCTGCGCTGGCACGGCGATGATCCGGGCGTTTCTCGGGATTGCCCTGCCGGAGGCTGTGCGTGGGGCGCTGGCCGTGCAGCAATTCCTGCTGCCACTCCCGCGCAAGGTCGAGCCGGAGGCGCTTCATCTGACCCTCGTATTTCTGGGCGATTGCCCGGAGGCTGACCTCGAGGCCGCTCATGAAGGGTTCACCGCGCTGCGCGAAGCGTCTTTTCCGCTGGCCCTCAAGGGACTGGGGCTTTTTGGTCGCGAAAGGCCGCATACGGCATGGGCCGGGGTGGCTCCCTCGGCAGCTTTGGCGCGGCTGCAGGCAAAGGTCGAAACAGTTGCGCGCCGCGCCGGCTGCCCTGTCGAGACGCGGAAATTCGTGCCGCATGTGACCTTGGGCCGTTTCCGTCCACCGCCGCCATTCGAGGTGGCGCGGCTTGAACGGGCCGTCGCCCTTGGCGCCGTCTTCGCCACGCCGCCCTGGCAGATCGAGGAACTGACCCTGTGGCAAAGCCGGCTTGGGCCGAAGGGCGCAGGGTACGACGTTTTGGCCCGATATCCCCTGACGACACATCGGCCGGCTTGACAGCAGGGGGGTGGTCATGCAGCACGGGGGCGCGTCATCCGGAGAGACCCATGAAGATCGGCAATCGCGACATCGGCCCGAACCATCCGCCGCTGGTCATCGCCGAGATCGGCATCAACCATGGCGGCGATCTTGCCGTAGCGAAAGAGATGGTGCGTCTGGCCGCCGGGGCTGGCTGCGAGATGATCAAGCACCAGACCCATATCATCGAAGACGAAATGACCGAGGAGGCGAAGTCGATCTTCCCGCCGAACGCCGATGTCTCGATCTGGCATGTGATGGAACGCTGCGCCTTGTCCTTGCCGGAAGAGGCGGAACTCAAGCGCTATACCGAATCCCTCGGGATGATCTGGATTTCCACTCCGTTCTCCCGCGCTGCCGCCGATTTCCTCGAGACGCTGGACGTGCCCGCCTACAAGATCGGCTCGGGCGAGGCCGACAACCTGCCGCTGATCCGTCACATCGCGCGCAAGGGCAAGCCGGTGATTCTATCGACGGGCATGCAAACCATTGAAACTATTCGCGCTTCTGTCGCAATTCTGGATGCGGCGGGCATCGACTATGCGCTTCTGGAATGCACCAACCTCTACCCATCGCCGCCCGAGATCGTCAGCCTTCGCGGCGTGAGCGACCTTCGCGAAGCGTTCCCCAAGGCCGTCGTGGGCTTTTCTGACCATTCCATCGGCCCCGAAATGGCTCTGGCCAGCGTCGCCTTGGGCGCCTGCATCCTCGAACGACACTACACCGACACCCGCTATCGCAAGGGGCCGGACATCATCAACTCGATGGACCCGGCCGAACTGCGCCACCTGATCGACCGGTCGAAGGAAATCTGGATCGCCGCCAGCAACCCGAAACAGCGCACCGCGCCCGAGGAAGACGTCTACCGCTTTGCCCGCGGCTCGGTTGTCGCCGACGCCGATCTGCCCGCCGGCCATGTGATTGCCGAGGCGGACATCTGGGCGCGCCGCCCGGGGTCAGGCGAGATCCCGGCCTATGACTTCGACAAGGTAGTGGGGAAGAGGCTGCAGCGGGCGGTTACTAGGAACACGCAGTTGAAGTGGGGGGATCTGACCGCTAGTGGCGGATTCCAAGAGTGATCTTTCGACCTTTACGGACCTCATGATGAACAGTGAATCCGAGAGCCCGCAACAAGGCTTCGCATTCACTTGAAGTTTCTTCGCCGAGCCGTTCGGCGCCGGTGTCGAATGCTACTGCTTTTGTCCGAGAAAGCAAATGGTGCCCACCCTCAATGACCTCTGGTTCTGCTCCTTCGGCGTCGCATTTCAGAAATGCGACCTCGCCAATATTAAATTGATCAGCCAGTGTGTCCAGACGAACTGCACGGACGCGTAATTCCCTCACCGGCGCATCACCCATTGGCAAGAAGATTGAGCTATTGGCGTCGGTTGGTTCAGAATAAAATGTCAACGTTGTGTCTTCCTTCCAAACTACGGTCTCGTGCCGAGTGACATTTTCAAGATTACCAGTATTGAACTCAAGGCACCGGAAGACGAGTGGATCGCCCTCTATTGCATGAACAATAGCGCCCAATCCTGCAACTGCTGTCGTGAACTCACCAATGTTCGCTCCCAGATCAATCACAACGTCTCCAGGATTTATCGACGCAAATTCGTTGACTCCAAACTGATAAGTCAGGCGTGCCATTCGTTGCTCCCAACCACGTTTGTAGTTTCGCCAGCGCTTCGCGGACGGAATTGCGATTTCTCTGCCAGGTATGCTGGCCACAAAAAGACCGTCTCTTTCGGAGATATCAATTCGCACCCTATCATCAAGGCCAAGAGAGCCAAGAAGATTGCTGAAGAAGAGTCGTGTCTTTTGCTTTAGGTTGATATCTAGGGTCACGATTCTGGTTCCACTGTTCTGTCTGTTTCGATGAGGTCACGACTCGGTCGAGGTAGACCTTCTTTTCGACGTATCATCCACGAAATGCGGCGCACATAGTTTGCTGCCCGTAGGCGAAAATTTGGCAATCGCCGATACCACGGGAACTTCCTTACGGCGCTGTATCCTCCCGATTCTGTAGCAATAAGACTTTCCCCCTCCTCAAGATGACTCGGAAAAGGTTCAAGACCGCGCAGACGGAAGTCATGAGCGAAGAAACGGTTGATCTCATGGTCTGTTGCCCGCGTCACCCGGCGCATGGCGGAGAGAAGTTTTTCCGCAGTGTCGCGGGTGATCAGATAAGCGCCCGTTCCCGTCGCGGGGCCGATGTAGGCATTCAGGCGGTAGGGTCCGACCCTTCCCTGACACACTGGCAACTTGGCTCGGATCCGGTTGAGCTTCAAAAAATCCCAGTGCGATTTGGCCTTCAACCCCAGACGCAAAGCATCCAGAAAGTCGTCGTGGAACACCACGTCGTCTTCCAGCACAAGCGCCACGGGTTTGCCAGTCGCGAGAAACGCCTCCCACACTCCAAGGTGGGAATGGTAGCAGCCAATGCCGCCAATCAGGATCTTTCGACCCATGTTGCGTTCAAAGGCTGCGACGTCAGTGTTGCTAAGGAGGCGTTTTTCTTCGGCCTTGCCATCTACGCCCGGAAACAGAATGTAGGGCAGTCCAATTGCAGAAAGCCGTGCCTGCATTCTTTCCTTGCGCCCTTCAGCGCGAGGCAAATTTATTAGCCACACGGGCAATCCATCGATCGGATCGGTCACGCCACTTCTCCGATCCAGGCATCACGCAACCAAGCGCAGGGCCGCGTGCTGCGCAAAGGTCCGGCACGGTAACCTGCCACCGCTTCATCCATCTTTGGTCGGCCATGAAAGCAGACAACCCGAGCGTCTGCAGGCAGTTTTGGCTCCAAAATCAGATTCAAAGGGCGAGGGGGTCGGCAGTCATATTTGAAGCTGACAATCCAATTGTCAGGGTAAGGCTCAAAGTCACCAGCACGCGCGGCGCTTTTCGATGTGTAGGTCTGTTCTGATCCGCCGCCAAAGGCGACTGCAGCTTCCGGATTGCTTGCCATGAAGTCGTACAGATAGGCATGGCGTCCTGGGTCAATTCGCTCAACAGAGCCGTGTCCAAGCGAGGTAGCACGGCTTGATCCGCGCCATTCCCGGCGCATGCAGATTTTTTGCGGAGCATATGTAAACAGTGGTTTAATTGGCCCGGTGATCGCCACGTCCAGATCAAGAACAAGTATCGGCCCTTCATGATCGGGGATCAGTCCAGGCCGGAACAGGCTTATCTTCTTGAGACGGCCACGTTTCGGCGCGGTGTCCAGGGCGGCCTCCATCCGTTCGGCGAATGGTTCAACCGGCAGATTCAGAAGGCCAACCCTAGGGTCGATGCCGCGCGTATCATCGGTCATGCACCACAAGCGAATTTCTTCGGAGGCATTACGCCGTAGACCGCCCAACAGTCGGTTTACGTACTCCGGCCCATAGAGTGAGCCGTACTTGAGGCAGATGCAGGTTAGCGCTGTCATAAATTCATCTTACCCATCGCGCGAAAGGCATACAAGCCAGCGTCCAGTTGTGAACCGGCGCTTGTTCGGCTATCTCAACGATTTGATCAAGCGCGCGAGACATGACCCGCCACCTCCTCTTCCTCACCGGAACCCGGGCCGATTTCGGCAAGTTGGAACCCCTTGCCGCCGCCGCGCGGGATGCGGGGCATCGGGTCACCTTCTTCGTCACCGGCATGCACATGATGGAGCGCTATGGCCTGACCCGGAACGAGGTGCGGCGGATGGCGGGGGTCGCGGTCGAGGAATACGAAAACCAGCACGAAGGCGACCCGCAGGATCTGATCCTGGCCCGCACCGTCACTGGTTTTTCGGCATTCGTGGCCAAGGCGCGGCCTGATCTGATCATCCTGCACGGCGACCGGATCGAGGCGCTGGCGGGCGCGTTGGTTGCGGCGACGAACTACGTCCGCTCGGCGCATGTCGAGGGGGGGGAAGTTTCGGGCACGATCGACGAGGTCTTCCGGCACTGCAACACCAAGCTCTGCACGCATCATTTCGTCTCGTCTCAAGCGGCGGCGCGGCGGGTGCGGGCGCTGGGAGAGCCGCGCGAGACCATCCATGTCATCGGCTCGCCCGAACTGGATTTTCATGCCCGCCCGTCGGGGGTCACGCTGGACGAGGTCAGGAACCGCTATGCCATCGCCTTTGCCGATTACGGGATTGCGGTGTTTCACCCGGTCACCTCGGAACAGACGACTATGGCGGCGCAGGCGGCTGGGCTTTTCGGGGCGTTGGAGGACAGCGGGCGCAATTTCGTGGTAATCGCACCGAACAACGATCCGGGGTCGGAGGCCATCTTCGCCGTGCTCGCTGACCTGCCTGCGGCGCGGTTCCGGGTGCTGCCCTCGATGCGCTTTGCGCATTTCTCCGAGCTGATGAAGAATGCGGCCTGCATGGTTGGCAATTCCAGCGCCGGAGTGCGCGAGGCACCGTTCCTTGGCCTGCCGTCGCTGGATGTGGGCACGCGGCAGACCAACCGGGCCGAAGCGCCGTCGGTGGAGACCTGCATGGCGGCGGACCGGTCGGCGATCCTTGGGTTCGTCCAGTCTAGCTGGGGCCAGAAGTCCGAAGCGCATGAGGGCTTTGGCAAGGGCTCGGCCGCCGGGCGCTTCGTCGAAGTGCTGGATCGGCCGGAGTTCTGGGAGTTGGGCTTGCAGAAAGCCTTCCGGGATCATGCCTGAACCGACGGGCCCCCTGCTTCGGGTCTGGCTGCTTGCGATGCGGGCCTTGCCGCTGGTTGCGCCACTGATCTTGCGGCGGAGACTGGCGAAGGGCAAGGAAATGCCTCATCGCTGGCGTGAAAAGCTGGGTGAGGCGACGTTGCCCCGCCCCGCTGGGCGACTGGTCTGGTTGCATGCCGTCGGCTTGGGCGAGGTGCTGGCCCTGCGCGGTCTGATTGCCGCGATGGCCGACTGCGACCCGGAGGTGGAGTTTCTGGTAACCTCGACCACCCGGGCATCTGCAGAGGTTCTTGCCGCGAACTTGCCGCCACGTACCCGCCATCAGTTCCTGCCGCTGGACGCGCCCCGCTATCTTGCGCGGTTCCTTGACCATTGGCGCCCCAGTCTTTCGATCTGGGCTGAGCAGGACCTCTGGCCCGGTGCCGTGGTTGCGACAGCCGCGCAGGGGGTGCCGCTGGCGCTGGTCAATGCGCGCATGAATGCCGATGCATTTGCCCGGCGCGCAAGGTGGCGCCAACTTTATGCCGATCTCTTCGCGCGCTTTGATCTTGTTGGCGCGCAGGATGCGCCGACTGCCCGACATCTTGCCGCGCTGGGTGCTGTAGGCGTCCGGGTGACCGGATCGCTGAAGTCCGCCGCCCCGCCCCTGTCCGTAGACGCGACGCGGCTGACGCAGGTGCAACGGGCCTTGAAGGGTCGAAGGCCTTGGGTTGCGGCATCATCCCATGCCGAGGACGAGGCGGTGGCATTTGCTGCGCAGGTCAGGCTTCATGCGGCCGACCCTGACTGGTGCCTGATCCTGGTGCCGCGCTATCCTGGCCGGCGCGGTGAAATTCTTGCTGCCATTCCCCCGGGTCTGCCGGTTTCCGTGGACCCCGACCTACCCACCGGGGCGGTGCATCTTGCGGATGGCTTTGGCCAGCTTGGCCTTTGGTACCGCCTTGCCCCGGTTGCGCTTATGGGCGGAACTTTCGGCCTCATCGAAGGGCATAACCCTTGGGAACCAGCCGCCCTTGGCGCTGCCGTCTTGCACGGGCCAAGGGTTGCGAACTTTGCGCAGGATTATGAGAGTCTGGACGGGGCAGGGGCTGCCCGTGCGGTTAGCGTTGAAACCTTGGCTAAGGAATTGCAGGCGCTCAATCCGGCCATGGGCGCAAAGGGGCGGACCATGGCCGAATCCGCGCGGGCGGGTCTTGCGCCCCTTGCGGCAGAGCTATTGGCGCTTGGGGGATCTGCATGAGGATTTGGCTGTTCCTGCGCCTTTGGTCAGCCTTGTGGCACGTCGGCCTGCCCGCAGTGCTGATCTACCTTTGGCGGCGCGGTCGGAAAGATCCGCTCTACACCCGCCACCTTGCCGAGAGGTTCGGCCGCTACCGACAGCGCCTGACCGGCGCGGTCTGGATCCATGCGGTCAGTCTGGGTGAGATGCGCAGCGCGGTGCCTCTGGTGCGTGCGCTTCTGGACCGGGGTGACAAGGTCGTCACCACCCATTTCACCCCGGCCGGGCGGCGTGAGGCCGAACGCGTCTTTGCCACGGAAATCGCGGAGGGCCGAATGGCCTCTGTCTGGGTGCCATTCGAAACCTCATGGGCCTATCGCGGCTTCTTCCGCGCCTTCCGTCCAAGCGCCGGGTTGGTCATGGAGATCGAGATCTGGCCCCGGATGATCTTTGCCGCCAAGGCCGCCGGGATTCCGCTGTTCATGTGCAACGCCCAGTATCCGACCAAGTCGATGGCGCGGGATAAGAAATTTCCGCTGCGGCACGATCTGATGCGGGGCTTTGCAGGGGCGCTGGTGAAATCCGACCTGCAGGCAGAGCGGTTCGCCAGCATCGGCGTCGAGCGGATCGAGGTCACGGGCGAGTTGCGCTTTGACCAGCCGATCCCTGCGGCCCAGCCAGCGGCGGCGGCGGCGTTGCGGGCGCGGCTTGCGGGTGGTCGCCCGGTAATCACCATCGCCTCGGCGGTGGAGGGGGAAGACGGCATCTACCTTGATGCGATTGCCGCCGCATTGAAGACGTCTGAGCGTCCATTCTTCGTCTATGTCCCGCGCAAGCCGGAACGGTTTGATGAGGTTTCCGCCCTGATCGCGGCCCGTGGGCTGCGTGCCATCCGGCGCAGCGAGGTCCTTGACGCGACCCTTGCATCCCAATGCGGCCTGGGCGGTGCGGATGTCCTGTTGGGAGACAGTCTTGGCGAGATGTATTTCTACATCGCTCTGGCTGACCGGGTGGTCACCGGCGGCGGGTTCACTCCCAAGGGTGCGCATAACATCATCGAGCCGCTGGCCCTGAAAAGGCCGGTGATCGTCGGGCCGAACATCCACACCATCGAGTACCCCGCGACCGAGGCGATTGCGGCCGAGGTCTGCCTGCAAGTCAAGACGCCCGCAGCCCTGGCCGAGGCGCTGACCGGCTGGCCGGGACCGACACCGGAGAAGATCGAGGCGTTCTTTGCCGACCACGCCGGGGCCACGTCCCGCACGATTGCCGCCTTGGATCGCGCGCTTACCAGCCGCTGAACCCGCCATCGACGTTGATCATCTGCCCGGTCATGTACCCCGCCTGAGTGCTGCACAGGAACAACATCGCATCGGCAATCTCATCCGGCTTTGCCATTCGGTTCAGCATGATTAGCTCACCCACCCGGCGCTGGAACTCGTCCGAGTGGTTGTTGAAGACAGCCCCGGGCGCGATGGTATTGACGGTTGCCCCCCTTGGCGCCCAGTAGCCGGCCAGCCAGACGGTAAGCCCGTGGATGCCAGCCTTGGTCACCCCGTAGGCCGAGAAATTCTTGAACGGCATCCCGTCATAAATCTGGTGGTGTGCGCCGTTCAGCGCGTACATCGAGGCGACGTTGACCAGCGTGCAAGGCCATTTGCCTACAATGTCCCGGTCCATCTGCCGCGCGACCATGAACGGGCCGGTCAGGTTGGTGCGCATGGTCTTTTCCCAGTCGCTGACCTTGAGGTCGGCAAAATCCGGGAAGGACTGTCCTGCGCCCATCAGAAGCTCGCCCGTGATGGCCGCGTTGTTCAAAACGACGTTCGGTTGCCACCCGTCCTTCAGGATGCGCTGGAAAATCTCGCCGACTTCATCCTCGTTGGCCACGTCCAAAGGATAGAAGCGGAAGTCAGGGTTCTTCCCATGTGTCTCGACAAGCGCGTCGGCCCGCTTGCCGGGCAGGTCGGATGCGATCACCCGCGCGCCCTCGGCGAGCATACGGCGGACGTAGGTCGATCCAAGGACGCCCCCCGATCCGGTGATGAAGACCGTGCGGCCTGTCAGTTGTTCAGTCATTCTGGGCCTCTTGCATCAGGAACTCGACAAGGCGGAAGTCGAAAGGGGTATCGATGTCGACGCAGCGCTCGGGCGGCATGAGATAAGGGATCACCCGCCCCTCCCACAGCCCCTTCGATCGCTTCAGATAGGCAGGGGACACGACATAGGTCGAAGCCGCATGCTCATAGACGATGGGGGCCTGCTGGCGGGCGACCACCCCACCGGGAAGCGGCTTCGAGACATGCAGCGCGCCAGTGGCGTCCGGTTCGACAAGGTTGAAATATGGATTCTTTCGTGCTTCACAGCAGCTCATCACCAGGTCAGGATGTTCGATATTGTAAAGTGCCAGCGCGGCGGTAATGTCCTCTGGCAACCGTAGCGGCGAGGTGCAGTCGAGATCGAGGAATGCGTCAACCGGTCCGATCAGGGCTTCCGATGCCTCCAGCGCATGCTGCCAGACGCCCCATTTCCCCGCAGTGTCAGTGGCCAGATGCGCAGGTCGCAGACCGATCTTCAAAGCCCCCTTCGCGACGGCGTGGTCATAAATCTCTGGATCGTCGGTCGAGACTACCACCGCATCCACCAGCGGATGCGCAAGAAGCTGGTCCAGCGACCAGTCAATCAGCGGCTTGCCGTGGATCATCCGGAAGTTCTTGCCCGGCACGCCCTTGGAGCCTTTCCGCGCACCGATATGCCCCAGGATCATGGGAAAGACCTCATCATAGGATCTCCTTGGTGATTTCGCCGACGAAGCTTCGTGCAGCCCATGCCTGTGCCACCAGACGGGCCGAAGGGATGCAAAGGTCAAGCCGGGGCAACAGCGGATTTCCCGACGTTTCGCGGCCCGCGACCAGCGCCAGAAAGTCGCGCATGGTGTCGAGGAACATGGCATTGCGTTCCAGCGGAAGGTCAAGCATGCGCGGACCTTCGGGCTCGGTCACCTGATAGGACTGGCGCGCAAGATCGAAGTCATGCATCCGCTCATGACCCCGCAGGATTGTCCGGCGGTGCAGCTGCGGAGTGAGGTAATCCATCGAAACGTCGCCCACAACACCCTGACGTTGAAGCGAAATCCGGCTGGCGAAGTCCACGCCGGGAAAGGCCTGGTGGCCAAGGCTTTCAACCCGCGTGACTGTCAGCCCGGGGAAAAGGCACGCTGCAAGGTCAAGCTCATGGCAAAGGTCCAGCAGCGCTCCACCTCCGTCGGCGCGGGCCGCGTAGCTTTCAGAGAACCGCCAATTTGCGCGCCATTGAGTGACATCATGGCCGATTGTCAGGGCAAACTGGAAGACATCCGACAGGTCCGCGGCAGCAAGGGCCCGCACCGCCGGGTGATAGCGCAGCATCAGCCCAAGCATCGACCGATCCGCAACCGGGGCCGCGACCATGGCAATCTCTTCCACGTCCTCCGGACGGAAGGCGAGCGGCTTTTCGATATAGAGCGGCAAGCCCCTTGCAGCCGCCGCCGACACCAACGGAAGGCGGATGTCGGTTGCGGTGGCAATCACCACGGCCTCGGCCGCGTCCATCGCCCGCAGGGCCCCGTCAATGCCGCTGTCCCGCCAGGACAGCAGCCGCGATGCGACCCCCAGCGCCTGCAGATTGTCATGATGCCGCCGTCCGATAGACCCGGACCCAATAACGAGAATTCGCATGTCGCCTCCTGAAGCGCAGGCCTAGCGCGATTCCGGCACGGCGACCAGAGGTGGGTGTTTCTGCGGCCATTCGGTTGCCCGGTGCCAGGCCTGCCCGATCGCCAGCACCCCGGCGTCATCGCCGGAGCGACCGATGATCTGCATGCCCATCGGCAACCCCGCCGATCCAAAACCGACAGGGACGGACAGGGCGGGCAGGCCGATCAGGCTGGCGGGGACGACGACCTCCATCCAGCGGTGATAGGTGTCCATCTTTCGCCCGGCAATCTCTTCCGGCCAGCGCCAGCCGGCGGGGAAGGGCCAGACCTGCGCCGATGGCAGGACCACGGCATCAAACCGGTCAAAAAGGCGCGCGGCATGGGCATGCCAGCGGCTGCGAATCACGCTCGCCTCATGCACGGCTTGTGCCGACAGGCCCAGACCATGCTCGATTTCCCACAGGGTTTCGGGCTTGGTCATGGACCGTTTCGCCGGGTCTTCCGCCAGAGCCCGTTTGCTTCCTGCGTTCAGCATCGCACGCAAAGTGACCCAGGATTGCCAAAGCTTTTCCGCTGGAAAAGGCGGGGGCAGGGGTTCGACCGCCGCGCCCATCTCCTCCAGCAGCCGCAGGCCCGTCTCGCAGGCCTCAAGTATCCCCGGCTCCATCGCATAGGCACCGCCCCAATCGGCCAGCCAGCCGATCCGCAGCCCCTTGACGCCTTGGTCAAGATTGCCAAGCACATCCGGAACCGCGCGCGGGAAGGGAACCTCGGGGTTCTCGCCCGCCATCACCAGCAGAAACCGGGCAAGATCTTCGACGGTCCGTGCCATCGGACCCTCGGTCGCCAGCGTCGCCAGATAGGTGTCCCCGTCGGCATCGGCAGGAACAAGGCCCCATGTCGGTCGAAAGCCATAGACGTTGCAGAAGGCTGCCGGATTGCGCAAGGACCCCATCATGTCCGATCCGTCGGCGACCCATGCCATACGCGTCGCCAGCGCTGCGGCGGCGCCGCCCGAGGACCCGCCCGCAGACCGTGACAGGTCATAAGGGTTCCGCGTGACGCCAAATACCGGGTTGAAACTGTGCGAGCCCTGGCCCCATTCCGGCACATTGGTCTTGCCGGTGAAGACTGCCCCTGCTGCCCGCATCCGGGCTACCACAAGGTCATCCTGCACCGGCACGTGCCTGGCAAAAAGCGGCGATCCCCAGGTGGTCCGCAAACCCGCCGTGGCCAGCAGGTCTTTGACTGCAAGCGGAATGCCATGCAGCCACCCCTTCGGAGCCACGTCATCCAAGGCCCGCGCTTCGGCCAGCAGGGCATCAGGATCGCGTCCGGAAACGATCGCGTTCACCGAGCCATTCACTGCGGTCACCTGCTCGAGATGGGCCGCCATTACCTCGGACGGTGCCACCTGCCGCGTATGGATCGCTCGGCTAAGCTTGGTTGCTGACCATTCCAGCATGTCTTGCTCTTTTCGGAACTACTCTCGGGTAAGGCAAAGCGCATTTTGGACGCGGGCTTCGGGCCGGCTCTGCCAAAGGTCTGTGCCGGGGCTGCTTTGCCCCGGCACTTTGTTCAAGGCCGATCATCTTTGCAGTCCGGCCCAGATTGCGGTCATGCATTCCCGCGCCTTTTCGCCGCAAACCGGCAAGATGCCGCCGTTGGCCTTGTGCCCTTCCGGGATCACAACCTCGGGCGCAGTGGCCATTTCGGCGTCCATGAAGGCCTCTGATCCCGCAACACCGTTTGCATAGCGGGCAAAGTTCGAGATCGGCGCCGCGTTCTCGGGCTTCAGGGTGAAGTCCATGAAGGCACAGGCCTCGTCCAGGTTCTCCGCGTCCTTCAGTAGCATTACGCCCGTCCAGCCACAGCGTGTAGCTTTTCCTGGGGTAGCCGTAGGCCACGGTCGGCAGGTTCTGGCGGATCCGCATGGTCGAGCCGTTCCAGCTCGCCGACGCAGCCCGGTCCTTGTTCGACGTCTTTTCCGTCGCGCCAAGATCCATGGCGATCCAGTTCGGCTTTGCCGCCAAAAGCCCGTCGCGGACCTTCTTCAGGACCTCCAGATCCTCGCTGAAGGGCTCGCCGCCGTAGTTGAGCGTGGCCAGCGTCACGGTCTCGGGCATCTCCGGGACAAGGCTGATCCTGCCCTTCGATTCATCCGGCACTTCCAGCCGGACGGCCGAGGTGTTGATTTCGCCGGAATAGATCGCGGTATCGACGGCCACGCCGACCGTGCCCCATTGCCAGGGGATCGAATTGGTGCGGCCCGGGTCCCAGACCACGTCGCGCCATTCGGGTGCGATGTTGGCATGGCTTGGCAGTCTTGCCAGATCCAGCGGCACTGCCAGGCCTTTGTCCGGGAAGATCTTCACGTGGTTGCCTGATGGCACAACCGGGTCAAAGCCGTGCCCGCCGGCTTCGATCTTCGCCGACGCTGCTTCGTTGCTGTCATAGTCGGTGTCCGTGGCGGTGATGCCGGTCTCGGTCTGCAGGCGTTTCAGTTCGATCTGGATTTCCTTGCGCAGCTTCAGGTCCAGCGGCGAAAGCGGTTCGTCGAGGAGGAGCACCCTGGGCTGCGGAGCCAGTGCCCGCGCCACACGCTCTTGCTGGCCGCCAGAAAGCTTCGCCGTCTTGCGATTGGCCAGTTCCTCCAGCTTGACCAGCGCAAGCATCCGGGCCGTCGTCTCGCGCACTTCGGCCCCGGGTTTGCCCAGCATCTGCAGGCAAAAGGCCACGTTCATGCCGCCATCATATCTAGTCATTTGATCATGTTGAGACGTTGGAATGCCGGGTGACAAGCGATTTTTCCCGGTCATGCAGCCAACGGAGCACGTTTCATGGCCCAAGGTGCCGCGCGCTCTATCTCTGAGCACAGGGCGATCAGGGTTTCATCCTGACCGAAAGCCGCCGCAAGGTGGATGCCGATCGGCAGCCCGTCGGCGGACCAGCCTAGAGGAAGGCTTGCTGCGGGTTGACCGCTGGCGTTGAAGACCGCGCAGAATGGGGAATAGGCGAAAATCCCGTGCGGCCCGGTACGATAGGCAAGGTAATCCTCGCTATCATGACCAAACCGGCCCAGCTTTGCGGGGGGCTCGGCAAGGGTGGCGGACAAGAGGATGTCGGGCCCCTGATCGAAGAACCCCGCCATCTGGCGCCCAAAGGCATGTATTTCACCAACCGCCTCAAGATAGCGCGTCGGGTGCAGACTTTCGGCGTGGGCGCAGGCCCCGCGTCCGACACCTTCCACCAGATCAGCGCTTAAGGGTCGTCCTTTCAGTGCCGTGCGGATGCCCAAGGCTGTCCCCACCGCCACGATATCCGTCCAGGCCCGCATCATCCCAGGCACGTCAGCCTTTGGGCGGGCCGCCTCGACGTTGTGACCAAGGCTTTCCAGCAGACGCCCGGCAGCCCGGACCGCCTCGGCGACCTCGGGGTGGATGCTGTCGCCTGTCAGGGTCGTGTCACTGATCGCCACCCGAAGCCGTCGGGGCGGACGGCTGATTGCGGCGGCATGGCCTCTTGCAAGGGGCGGTGCCCAATAGGGCGCGCCAAGGTCGGCACCTTCGCAGGCATCCAGCATAACGGCAGTGTCCCTGACCGACCGCGTGAGGAAACCGTCGATTGCCATTCCGGCCCAACCTTCGCCGGCAAAGGGTCCATCCGGCAGTCTGGCCCGCGTCGGCTTGAAGCCGAACAGCCCGCAGGAACTGGCGGGAATGCGCACAGAACCACCGCCGTCCGACCCGTGCGCCATGGCCACGATCCCTGCAGCTACTGCTGCCCCGGCCCCGCCGGAGGAGCCGCCCGGCGTGTGGTCAAGGTTCCAGGGGTTCCGCGTGGGCCCGCCGTAGACGGCAGCCTCTGTCGAGGCCCCGATTCCACCTTCGGGGCTGGTTGTGCGACCGAAGGTGACAACGCCCGTGTCCTTGATCCGTGCAAAGATGCTGCTGTCGCTCCGATATGCGGTGTTCGCCAACAGGCGACTGCCGTTGTGGCTGGGAAAGTCCCGCGCCTCGATCCCCAGATCCTTGATCAGGAAAGGCACGCCCCGGAACGGCCCAATCGGCAGTCCTTCGGCAATTGCCTTGCGCGCAACGCCTTCCTGCATCAGCACGACCGCGTTGATACTGCCGTTGCGCGCCTCGACAGCCGCAAGGGCTGCGTCCAGAAGTTCGGTCGCCGTCACCTCGCCCTTCGCGACCATTCCTGCCAACTCTGTCGCATCGGTTGCGCCAAGATCCCCGATCATCGCCGTCCTTTCGTTCGTTTGCCGGGAGCCTGGCGGCCCGGACCCACGGGGTCATGCCCGCCCGCGCCGCCTGCTGTCGGTTTCAGGCGCCCGAAGCAGGCAGAAGCGGGCTAAGCACGGCGCCAAGCGTTTCCGGCAGCAGCGGCTTTGCGACAAACCCATCCAGCCCCGCGCTCAGAGCCGCAGCACGCTGATTTGCCATTGCACCGGCCGTCATTGCGACCACCGGCATGGTCTGGCCGAGTTCCGTCCTCAGGCGGCGGAAGGTTTCCAGTCCGTCCATCCCGGGCATCGCCATATCCAGCAGGACAAGATCGACGCGGGTTTCGGCGATCACCCGCAAAGCTTTGGCCCCACTGTCAGCCTCGATAGCCTCGGCACCAAGGGCCTGCACCAGACTGGCTGCCACAAGGCGGTTTGTCGCAATGTCATCCACCACCAGAATGCGGCGGCCCTTCAGGTTTGGCAACGCTGCCACCGGTGCCGGACTGGAGATCGGTGCCGTGACCGAAAGCTGAAAGACTGCCCCCCGGGCCGAAGGGACATGTACAAGATCGCCCCCCATTTGCCGGGCAAGCGAGCGGCTGATCGCCAGTCCGAGCCCAAGCCCCGGTGCGTCCACGCTTCCCCGGCGGAAGGGTTCGAACAGGGTCTTGGCCAGTTCGTCTGCGATCCCCGGGCCATCGTCGGCCACATCGATCTCCAGTCTCCCGTCCATATGTCGGGCCATGACCCTTACAGTGCCCCCCTTGGCGTACTTGAGAGCATTGCTAATCAGGTTGGTCAGGCATTGCCGCAGGCGCGCGGAATCCAGCAGCACATGCGACGGCAGATCTGGCGAGAGGACCAGCGCGACGCTTCCGCCAGCCCGCGCCGCCTCTGGAGCAAGGATCTCGACCGTGGCCTTCAAGGTCGACCGCAGATCCGTCGCGACTGGATGAATTGCCACCCGCCCGTCGGTTATGGCCGACAGGTCCAGCACGTCGTCCAGAACCACCGCGAGCCCGCGGGCCGAGGCAACCAGCGTCTGAAGCCGGTCCCGCGAGGGGCCGGTTGCTGCGGCTGCCTCAATCTCTCCCAGTCCGATGATCGCGTTCAGCGGCGTGCGCAGCTCATGGCTCATCTGCGCAAGAAACAGGCTCTTGGCGGCGTCCGAGGCCCGAGCCGCCGCAGCCCCTTGGGCGCTGGCGCGGTGCAGGCCGTGGTTCGACCACATCGCTGTCAGCGCATACGCAAGCGCGCCGAAGGCTGCGGCCATCGACACGGCAAATCCGAGCATGCTTTGCTTGTCGATCCAGTGGACCAAGCTGACCCCCGTAACCACCACGGCGACTGCCAGCAAACCGGCAATCCCATAGGGCAAATGGATTGCCCTGACCGTGCTAAGCTGCAACAGCGTGGTCATTGCAATCCCTGCCGCAAGCGCCTTGGCATGGGGATTTTCGTTCATCCAGACCAGTCCAGCGGCCATGGCAATCGTCGACGCCATCACGACGACGGCAAGGATGCTGGCGCGGTAGCGGCCCGGATTGGCCACGGGGTTCAGCCCGCGCATCAGGCGCAGCGACGCGAATTCGGCGGACAGGTCGACCAGAACAAGGACAGCAATCGCGACGGGGTTCGCAAACAAGGCGCAAAGCGCATAGGCGAAGATCGACAGGATGATCCGCTGCCATTTCTGCCCATTCAGAATATCGAACTGGCGCTCAAGCTCATCCATGACCCGCTCCTCGTCCGAAAGGTGCAGGGCAGGGGGGGCGGTCATGCGAAAAGGGCTCGGGCTGGTGCGGCGTGGGTGTCAGTAAGCCCGCGCGGGCCGCGTCTGGTCAAGGTGTTTCGCCTGGCTCGATCGCCATCTCTTGCCGCAGTTCGCCGCCGCGTCCAAAAATCAGGATGCGGTCGTCGGTTGTGACCACGGCCGTCCATCCGGTGCCGAAGGTCACCGCGGCTGCCTTGGCGCCAACAGGGAGCACAAGCTTTTCCGGCAGGGCCGGGGCATCGGCGGTAAAGGCCTGCGGCATACGGGTGACAATCAGCGCAACCACGGTTATGACACCGCCGATCATGGTAAGGGTCAAGACGATCACAAGCCATTTCAACAGCCGCAGGCCGGGCGGCAGGGCCACCATTTCGGGGTCATCGGACGGGGCGGGATCAGACATGGACGACCCTTTCGAGGACGGCGACGAAGCGGAAGGGGCTACCCTGACGGTGACCATTGGCGAGGACGCCCCTGCGCGCCTTGATAAGGCGCTTGCCGCTGCCGTGCCAGAAGAAGCTGCACTTTCGCGTTCGCGCCTGATGCGGATGATTGCCGAAGGTGCTGTCAGTCGCGACGGGATGGTCGTGACCGATGCCAAGGCAAAGGTCGCGCCGGGGGAGAGTTATGTGTTGCAGATCGCTCCGGCGCAGTCGGTCGAGACGCTTGCCGAGTCGATCCCGCTGAGCGTGGTTTGGGAAGATGCCGACCTGATCGTGATCGACAAACCTGCGGGAATGGTCGTGCATCCGGCTCCGGGTTCGCCTTCCGGGACCTTGGTCAATGCGCTTCTGGCCCATTGCGGCGACAGTCTTTCCGGCATTGGCGGCGAACGCAGGCCCGGAATCGTGCACCGGATCGACAAGGACACAACCGGTCTTCTCGTCGTGGCGAAGTCCGACCGGGCGCATCACGGCCTTGCCCGCCAGTTCGAGGATCACAGCGTCACCCGCCGCTATCTTGCCGTGGTTCACGGCGCCCCGCAGGCAACCGACCCGCGACTGCGCGGCTTGCGGGGCATCAGCTTCGAGGCCGGGGGCATCCTTCGCATTGCCACCGGACTTGCCCGTCACAAGACCGACCGCCAGCGTCAGGCTGTCGTGTGGGAGAGCGGTCGTCATGCCGTCACCCGCGCCCGTGTCCTGGAAGACTTCGCCGGGCAGGCTTCACTGGTCGAATGCTGGCTGGAAACCGGGCGGACGCATCAGATCCGCGTGCATCTTGCCTATGCCGGACACGGGCTGGTCGGCGACCAGACCTACGGGGGCAAGCGGCGGCTGTCGGCTGCCCAATTGGGGGCCGGGGCCGAGGTGGCGAACAGCTTCCCCCGGCAGGCACTGCATGCCGTCACCCTGGGGTTCCTGCACCCGGTATCGGGTGAGGTGCTGGAGTTTGCCGCGGATTTGCCCGCCGATATGAGCCGATTGCTGTCGGCCCTTCGCCACCCCTGAGCCAGCGCCGGACACGAGGTTTTCAGCCGGCCGGTTCGTCGCCTCAGTAGCTTGCCCATTGGGCAGGGCTTTCCAGAACCTGTTCGATCTTGCAGCCCTTGGCGGCCTTGCGGCACAGCCTCAACGCCTTTTTCTCGGCCTGTCTGACCGTTTCGCCCCAATCCGCATGCAGACTGTCATCCTTCCCGACTGCGACGGCAATGACACCGTTGGCAACCGATGGTCCCAGCTGACAGTCGGAAAACCCGGATGAAAGGCATTCCGCCATGGCGCCGTTGTCAGCCCCGGCAGCGCTGCTGGCCCCTACAGACCATGTATAGGTGGGATTGCCTGCGCCATCCCTTGCCCAGGCCAGCGCGGCGAAGCGATCGACCCAATAGCCGCTCGGACCCGGCTCCCCATAGTCGCCCCCTTCTCCCACGTATTCGCACAAGGGCGTTTCCGGCATTCCCGGCCCGTTCGGCGCCATTCCGATGATCACTTCGCCAGGTCCGGCCCTGTCGCAGGGGTAATAGGCATGCGCCGCAGTTGGGGTCAGGGCGCCAGCCGCGAGGCCAAGAAGAAGCGCGGTCACTGTCGCAGCCAAGCTGGCGCGTCTCAGGTTGAACATCGGCCAGTCTCTCCGGCGAAAAGTTGTAAGGAGTTGTCGGCTTTCTAGACCATGATCGGGGCACTTGTCCGGTAAGGGATTCCCGACAGGAGCCGCCAGAAATGACGATTTGCTGCATCGCGGCTGACATTCGCGTGATCTGGAAGTCACAAAGCTTAACATCCTGCCGAAGCGTCGACAATTGACGCTAAACGACGGGTGGAACGGCCAGCACTTGCGCGCTATTTGTCCGCGACTTAGATTACGCGATCCTCGGGGGCGAAGCTGCACCGGGGCAACACAGGGGGCACGAAATGAGCACCTATACGAACCTACCCGCACCCAGCCCGGAACAGGGGCTGAACCGCTACATGCAGGAAATCCGCAAGTTCCCGCTTCTGGAGCCGGAAGAGGAATACATGCTGGCCAAGCGCTGGGTGGATCATCAGGACACCGAAGCGGCGCATCGGATGGTGACCTCGCACCTGCGTCTGGCGGCCAAGATCGCCATGGGCTACCGCGGCTATGGGCTGCCGCAGGCGGAGGTGATTTCCGAAGCCAACGTCGGACTGATGCAGGCGGTCAAGCGCTTTGACCCCGAAAAGGGCTTTCGGCTTGCGACCTACGCGATGTGGTGGATTCGCGCCAGCATCCAGGAATACATCCTGCGGTCGTGGAGCCTGGTTAAACTTGGCACCACGTCGGCGCAAAAGAAGCTGTTCTTCAACCTGCGCAAGGCCAAGGCCAAGGTCGGCGCGCTGGAAGAAGGCGACCTGCGGCCCGAGAACGTGGCGCAGATCGCCAAGGACCTGAGCGTGTCCGAGGCAGAAGTCATCGACATGAACCGGCGGCTGTCGGGGTCGGACGCAAGCCTGAACGCGACCGTGGGGTCGGACGGCGACAGCTCGACCCAGTGGCAGGACTGGCTTGAGGATGAAGACAGCGACCAGGCCGAGGCCTATGCGCAGAAGGACGAACTTGACGCGCGTCGCGCCTTGCTGGCACAGGCGATGTCGGTGCTGAACGACCGCGAAAAAGATGTGCTGATGCAGCGTCGGCTGTCGGAGGACCCGGTTACGCTGGAAGACCTGTCGGAAAGCTATGGCGTCAGCCGCGAGCGTATCCGCCAGATCGAGGTGCGGGCCTTCGAAAAGCTTCAGGCCAAGATGCGCGAACTGGCCAAGGGCAAGGGAATGGCGGTACCGGCCTGACGGGCCGGGCGCCGATGGCGCAGTCCAAGGGGAACCACGAGGCGTGCGCGGTATCCATGTCCGACGTCGCAACGGAAGATGATTGCATCGGCGCAGGATTTTTCATTGCTCTGCGACAACTCGGGAAGTAGGAGGCAGTCATGAAAATGACCGACACCTTCATCAAGCCCATGCACCCCGAGGGCTACAAGTTCGTCGCGGCCTTTGCCGCCGTGGCGTTGGTTCTCTTCTGGATCTGGGATCCGCTGGGCTGGCTGGGCCTGGGCCTGACGGTCTGGTGCTATTACTTCTTCCGTGATCCCAAGCGCGCGGTGCCGCAGAACGCTGGCCTTCTGGTCAGTCCGGCGGATGGCGTCGTCAGCCTGATCGAACGGGCCGTGCCGCCCGCAGAGCTGGGCATGGGGCCCGAGGCGCTGACCCGCGTCAGCGTGTTCATGTCGGTTTTCAACTGCCATGTGAACCGTGCCCCCATCGCCGGGCAGGTGACGGCCGTCGCGTACCGGCCGGGCAAGTTCTTCAACGCCTCGCTAGACAAGGCGTCGGAAGAAAACGAACGGAACGCACTGGCGATCGAGATAGCCGACGGTCGCAAGATTGCCGTGGTGCAGATCGCCGGGCTGGTCGCGCGGCGCATCGTTTGCTGGACAGCGCCAGGACAAGCCTTGCGCACCGGCGAACGTTTCGGCCTGATCCGTTTCGGCAGTCGCCTCGACGTCTATCTGCCAGAGGGAGTTCAGCCGCAGGTGGCGCTTGGACAGACCATGGTTGCTGGCGAAACGGTCATCGCGCTGATCGGGCAGGATGCCCCGGCACGCGCCGCCCGGATGGACTGAGGACAGATGGCCCGCAAACCTGGCACGGAACGCACTTCCGAACGCCCGCGCGAGCTTTTGCTTCTCAAGCTCTTGCCGAACCTGATCTCGGTTCTGGCGCTTTGTTCGGGCTTGACCGCGATACGGTTTGGGATCGATGGACGATTTCCGATGGCCATATTGCTGATCGGCATCGCAGCGGCGCTGGACGGGCTGGACGGACGACTGGCCCGAATGCTCAAGTCAGAAAGCGCGATCGGGGCAGAACTGGATTCGTTGTGCGATCTTGTGAACTTCGGCGTCACGCCGGCACTGGTCCTTTATCTGTGGGCGCTTCGGGTCGAGACCAACTTCGGCTGGATAGCCGTCCTCGTCTACGTCGTCTGCTGCATGTTGAGGCTGGCACGCTTCAACGTCGGTTCGCGCACCGAGGGGGAAACCGCTGAAAAGACAACCTTTGTCGGTGTGCCTTCGCCTGCCGGGGCGTTGTTGGCTCTGGTTCCGATGTATCTGACATTCACCTTCAACAATGCATTCGTGGTGCCGCCGGTGCTTGTGGCATTCTGGATGATGGGCATCGGCGCACTGCTGATCAGCAAGGTGCGGACGCCGTCGCTCAAGCGGATCACGATCGCGGCAGAATATGCGCGCTATGCGCTGGTCGGGTCGGTCATGGTGGTCGCCGCGCTGCTGACCTATCCCTGGGTCACGCTCTTGACCTTGTCGCTGGCATATCTGGCCGCGATCCTTTCGCTTTTCCTACGTTCGGTCCGGTCGACCCGGCAACTGTGACTTGCATTTCCCGACCAGCCAATCAGGCTGTAGCTGGAAACCAGTTGGAATCATTAGTATGCAAGTGGACGCTATTCAAAGGACGTATCGCCGCTGGGCCCCGGTCTATGATCTTGCGTTTGGCCGGATCACCGAAGGGGGAAGGATCCTTGCTGCGCGGCATGTGAACTCCCAAGGCGGATCCGTGCTGGAGGTTGGCATTGGCACCGGCCTTGCTCTGAGCTTCTATTCGCCGAAGGTGCAGATCACGGGAATCGATGTATCCGCCGAAATGCTGAGCGCGGCCGAACTGCGGGCGAAAAAGCTGGGTCTGCGCAATGTCGCGGGGCTTCACAAGATGGATGCGCGGGCCATTGATCTGCCGGACGCGTCCTTTGATCATGTTGCGGCCATGCACATCATGTCCGTCGTGCCAGAGCCTGAACGGGTCCTGGAAGAGATGGCGCGTCTTTGCCGGCCCGGCGGGTCGGTGCTGATCGCCAACCATTTTGCCGGCCGGGCCGAGGGCTGGTCCTTTGCCGAAAAACTGGCCGCGCCGATGGCGAACTTGCTGGGCTGGCATGCCGATTTCGCGATTGACCGGGTGCTGGGCCACCCCGGCCTGAAGCTGGAAGAAAGCCAACAAGTGCGACCCTTCGGCATGATGACCTTCCTGCGCTTCAGACGGGTTGAATGATCGACGGATTTCTGGACAACTGCTCTCGGTAATCACTTTGGGGGGCTAGCGATGAAACCGGTCAGATGGGGCGTGCTCGGGGCTGCAAGATTTGCTCGGGAACACATGGCGCCCGCGATCCACGCCGCGCATGGGGCGGAACTGGCCGCGCTTGCCACCTCGGATCGGGAGAAGGCCGAAGGCTTCAGGGCCTTTGCGCCGGGTTTGGCCATCCACGACAGCTATGACGCGCTGTTGGCGGACCCTTCGATCGAAGCAGTCTATGTCCCGCTGCCCAACCACATGCATGTGGAGTGGACGCTGAAGGCGTTGGCAGCAGGCAAGCATGTGCTGACCGAAAAGCCCATCGCGATGAAGGCCCGCGAGATCGACCAGATCATCGCCGCGCGTGATCGCACCGGGCTTCTGGCAGCGGAAGCCTACATGATTGTCCACCATCCGCAGTGGCAACGTGCGAAGGAATGGCTGGCAGCAGGTGAGATTGGCACGCTGGTCCATGCCGATGTTGCATTTTCCTTCAACCTGATCGACACGGGCAACATCCGCAACAAACCGGAAACCGGGGGCGGGTCGCTGCGCGATATCGGGGTCTACACCTTCGGATCAACCCGCTTCGTGACCGGGGCCGAGCCGGTGGACCTGTCGGCCCGCATCCACCGCGAAAACGGCGTTGATGTCTTCGCCCAGGTTGCGGGCGTGATGGAGGGTCCGGGCGGACGCTTTACCTATGGGTCGATGACGTCGATGCGGATGTACAACCGGCAGGTGGCGACGTTCCAGGGCACCAAAGGGATGATCCGGCTTGAAGGCGGGCCGTTCAACGCCAACGTGAACGACCTGGCCGAGGTCGAGTTGCACCAGAACGGCAACCGCGTGACGGTGGAACGTTTCCCGACCGCCAACCACTACAAACTGCAGGTCGAGGCTTTCGGACGCACCGTCCGCGAAGGCGTGGCCTACCCCTGTCCGCTGGAGTTCGTGCGTGGCACTCAGGCAATGATGGACCGGGTCTATGAGGTTGCGGTCGAGATCTGACCGCCACATTGCGCCGCTGAAAACCGGCCAATTCATCCCGACCGGGCATGACAAAGTGTAACCCTGACCGCTGCCGCAGTGCCGCGGTGCCGACAGTCTGGCGACACCGCAACCTGTCATGCAGGGGACTGCGGACGCAGAAGTTCTTTGTGGCGCGCTATTGTTACCCGACGACCGGGCTGCCACCGATCTGGTCTGAACCTTATGGCTGGACGGCATGTTCGCCGACGCCCCTTACTACGGCTATATCGCCGAGGCCGCGCGTCGCCTTGGCCGGCGAAGGGACCGGGACGAAGCCACTGCCGCCGAAGTCATTCTCGGGGCCGGGCGGGTCTGTGCCATTCTGCGGGAATTGCGCGCAGTGTTTCTTGCCGAACGGCTTGCCGGCCCGCCGGGGGCCGAAGCGGTTTTTTCCTCCGTGCCGGGCGCAGCGCATGGCATCGGCACGACGATCGCAGCGAACGTGCGTGGTTGCCGATCCGGTCGATGCGCGGCTTCAGGCTTCCATCGCCTCCAGCTCGTCGATGAAACCCGCGATCATGTTCAGGCCCTTGTCCCAGAATTTCGGGTCCGAGGCATCAAGGCCGAACGGGGCCAGCAATTCCTTGTGGTGCTTCGATCCGCCCGCCTTCAGCATCTCGAAGTATTTCTCCTGAAACTCTGGCAATCCAGCTGCAAAGGCAGCGTATAGCGCGTTCACCAGCCCGTCGCCGAAGGCATAGGCGTAGACGTAGAAGGGCGAGTGGACGAAGTGGGGGATATAGGCCCAGAAAGTCTCGTATCCATCCGTGAACTCGAAGGCGTCGCCCAGCGATTCCGCCTGAACCGACATCCAGAGCGCGTTGATGTCATCCGGCGTCAGTTCACCTTCGGCCCGGGCGGCATGAAGCTTGCACTCGAAATCGTAGAATGCGATCTGGCGGACGACCGTGTTGATCATGTCCTCCACCTTGCCTGCAAGCAGGGTCTTTCTTTCGCCCTGCGTCGTGGCCTGATCCAGCAGCTTGCGGAAGGTCAGCATCTCGCCGAAGACGCTTGCGGTTTCGGCCAGCGTCAGGGGGGTAGACGCAAGCAGTTCACCCTGTCCCGCCGCCAGAACCTGATGGACGCCGTGGCCCAGCTCATGCGCAAGGGTCATCACGTCGCGCGGTTTGCCAAGGTAGTTGAGCATGACGTAAGGGTGAACCGTCGTCACCGTCGGATGCGCAAAGGCGCCTGGGGCCTTGCCGGGCTTCACTCCCGCGTCGATCCAGCCCTTGTCGAAGAACGGTTTTGCCAGGTCGGCCATCCGCGGATCGAAGGCGCCGTAGGCGTCCATCACCATGGCGCGGGCCGTGGGCCAGTCGACCAGCTTCGGCGTCTCGATCGGCAGGGGCGCGTTGCGGTCCCAGACCTGCAGCTTTTCCAGACCCAGCCATTTGGCTTTCAGGCGATAGTAGCGGTGCGACAGCTTTGGATAGGCCGCTACGACGGCATTGCGCAGCGCCTCCACCACCTCAGGCTCGACGTGGTTCGACAGGTGGCGGCCGTGTTGAGGGGTCGGCATCTTGCGCCAGCGGTCGTGGATTTCCTTTTCCTTGGCCAGCGTGTTGTGGACGCGTGCGAAAAGGCGGGAGTTCTTGTCAAAGACCTCGGCCAGGGCCCGCGCCGCCGCTTCGCGCCTGGGGCGGGCAGGGTCGGTCAGAAGGTTCAGCGTCGCTTCAAGGTTCAGAGGTTCAGCCTCGCCGGAGACGGTGAACATCAAGCCGGCCATCGTCTCGTCGAAAAGCCTGTTCCAGGCACTTGCGCCAACAACGCTTTCATCGTGCAGGAACTTCTCCAGCTCATCCGAAAGCTGATGCGGCCGCATCGCACGCATCCGGTCGAAGACCGGCTCGTAGCGCGCAAGTCCGGAGCTTTCCGCCATCAGGCGGTTCAGATGCGCATCTTCCAACCGGTTGAATTCAAGGCTGAAGAAGACCAGCGGCGTGGTGGCATTGGTCACCCGGTCCTGCGCATCGGCCATGAACTTGGCACGCTCGCTGTCCATGGTGTTCTGGTAATAGCGCAGCCCCGCATAGGACATCAGCCGCCCGGCGAGGACGTCGATCTGTTCATATTCCTGCACGCAGGCCAGAAGCGCGGCTGCGCCCAGCCCTGCAAGCTTGCCTTCGTAGGTCGCGGCAAAGGCAGAGCAGCCCTTGTCCAGCGCCGCCATGTCGAAAGCGAAATCGGGCGCATCTGGTGAGAGGTAAAGGTCGCTCAGGTCCCAGTCGGGCAGATCGCCGAAACCGCCACTGGCGGCGTGGGCATCGAAGACGGGCTGGGGCAGGGGCAAGGACATGGAACACTCCGGAAAACAGGTTGTTCACATCTAGGGTGCTGAGGTGGGCAGGCGCAACCCCGGGTGCGGGGCGGAAAAGCTCCTGCAAGGGATTCCGGGGCCATGCTCGCAAGGAATTGCTACGGCCCTCACCGTTCAGTCCGCCGCTTTCAGCAGCGCACGCAGGGACTGCAGTGTGTCTACCTCGTCAACGCCCTTGTCGCGCCGCCAGCGCAGCATTCTGGGAAAGCGCAGGGCAATGCCGGACTTGTGCCGCGGGCTGGACTGCAGGCCTTCGAAGCCGATCTCGAACACCAGCTCGGCAGGCACCTTGCGAACCGGTCCGAAGCGCTCCAGCGTGTGGGCCTGCACCCAGCGCGTAATTTCAGCGAATTCGGCGTCCGTAAGGCCGGAATAAGCTTTGGTGAATGGCACAAGTTCGATGCCGTCCCGGATGCCAAAGGTGAAATCCGTGAACAGGTTCGCCCGCCTTCCATGGCCCGCCTGCGCGTAAAGCATCACGGCGTCCACCGTGTAGGGGTCCAGCTTCCATTTCCACCAATCACCCCGTTTTCGACCGGCGAAATAGCTTGAGGCGGCGCGCTTCAGCATGACCCCCTCGGCCTCGCGTTCGCGCGCGGTGGCGCGGGCCTGGGCAAGTGCATCCCAGGTGCCGAACGTCACGGCGGGCGAGATCGCCAGCGGCAGGTCCGGGGGCAAGGCGGCGACAACCTCCTCCAACCGCGCCCGGCGATGGGCGAGCGGACAGTCGCGAATGTCGGTGCCACCGTCCTCCAGAAGGTCATAGGCCAGCAACCGGGCCGGGGCGGAAGTCAGCAACGCCTTGGGTACCGTCTTGCGTCCGATCCGCTTTTGCAGGGCGGCAAAGGCCAGGGGACGTTCTGCCTCCTTGTGCCAGGCCAGCACCTCGCCGTCGATGACCGTGCCGGGGGGCAGGAAATCGGCGAGCGACCCTAACTCGGGGAAGCGGTCAGTGATAAGTTCTTCCCCCCGGCTCCACAGGGCAAAGGCACCCGGTCGGACGATCAGTTGCCCCCGGATGCCGTCCCATTTCCATTCCGCCAGCCAATCCTCTGGCGGGCCAAGCGCCTCGGGCCCGTCTTCCAGCTGGCTGGCAAGCGCAAAGGGATAGGGCCGGGCATCACCCCCGGCGCCCCCCTCGATCAGGGCGTCAAAGGTTGTATTGGCCGGGTCCCAATCGCCCATTAGCCGATGGGCAAGAGTGGCTTCCTCTACCCCCGTCGCAAGCGCCAGTGCGCGGGTCAGCAGCCCCTGCGCTACGCCCATCCGGAAGCCTCCGGTCAGAAGCTTGTTATAGAGAAACCTCTCTGTCGCGGGCAGTTTTCCCCAGGCTTCCAGCACCGCCGCTTTGCGCTGGTCAACCGGCTGGCCGGTCAACCGGATCTGTCCTCGGATCGCTTCGGCAAGTCCAAGGTCAAAGGTGGTTTCGGGCGGCGGAAGGAGCAGGGCAATGGTCTCGGCAAGGTCGCCGACGACCGCGTAGCTTTCCTCGAACAGCCAATCGGGGATCGCCGCCGCCTCGGCCGCCCACAGGCGAAGTTCGGTCGAGGTGACGGCACGCCTTGGCCTCCGGCCGGTCAGAAGGGCAATGGTCCAGACCCGGTCAGCGTCGGGCGCGTTGCGGAAATAGTCCGCCAGGGCCTGCGTCTTCGCCCCTGTCTTGGTCGTGCCATCCAAGGCGGCGAAAAGCGCGGCGAAGCGGTTCATCCAACGACCTCGTCCGTGTCATCGGCATCATCGCCGGTGAACCGGGTTTCGACGATCCCGGCGTCATAGCCCTGCGTCTGCAGCCAGTTGCGGAAGATGGCGGTATAGCCGTGAGTGACAAAGACCCTTTCCGCCCCTGTCGTCTTGATCGCGGCATTCAGGCCCGCCCAGTCAGCGTGGTCGGACAGGACAAAGCCGGTCCCAAGCGCGCGGCGGCGGCGGATGCCGCGGAGGGCCATCCAGCCGGAAACGAAGGCCTCTTCGGCCGGGCCAAGGCGGTTTGCCCAACTGGACCCAAGCGCCGAGGGTGGGGCAATGATCAACGCGCCGGGATGGGTCTTGCTGGTAATGTCGGGCGTCGCACGGGTGGTCGAAGGCAGGCGATAGCCTTGGCCGCGCAAGATCTCGGTCATCTCCTCGACGGCGCCGTGGGTCAGGATCGGCCCGACCTCGGGCAGGCCCGACAGCAGTCGCTGCGCCTTGCCGAAGCTGTACGCCCCGAGGATCGAGACCTTTCCCGCCGTCGCATTCGCCTGCCACCAGTCGGCGATCCTCGTCATCACAAGGGGCTGTGGCTCCCAATGGAAGACGGGCAGGCCGAAGGTGCATTCAGAGATGAAGGTATGGCAGGTGACAGGCTCGAACGCTTCAGCCAATCCGTCGCCTTCGGTCTTGTAGTCGCCCGACACGACCCAGACTTCGCCCGCCACCTCGACCCGGATCTGGGCCGAGCCGGGGACATGTCCGGCAGGATGAAACGACACCACCGCCCCGCCGATCTGTCGCGGCTCACCATAGCCGATCCCCTTGGCATGAATGGACCCCAGCCGGTGTCGGATGACCGGAAGCGCCTGATGGGTTGCCAGGTATTCGCCCATCCCGGGTCGGGCGTGGTCAGAATGGCCATGCGTGATCAGGGCACGTGGAACCGGGCGCCAGGGATCGATGTGGAAATCACCCGCCGGACAGTAGATGCCGCGATCAGTGAACGTAAGGACGGTGCGAACCATTGCAAAAACCGTAGCATGGCCACGGAGGCCTGCAAGGGGCACTGCGGTGCTTCAATCCTTGGGGCCGCGCCAGGGACGGTGCGGAAAGACCTTGCGGAAGCGGGTTCGGTTGACGGTGATGAACGCCTCGAACGCGGCACCCAGGCCACGATTTCGCCCATTCAGATAGCCAACCCCTGCCAGGGCCGCCAGACCCGCCCCGACGGCGTTCACGATCAGGTCGCCCATCGTGTCATCAAGCCCGGTCTTCTGCATGTTCAGCCCGAAGAGCTGATCCATTGCAAACTCGATGACCTCCCACAGCGCCCCGACAGTGATCGCCGTGCAAAAGCTGAGCAGACCAAGCGCCCAGGGCGGAGCGGCATAGCGGTCGCCCTCGAACAGCATGAAGATCAGAAGGAAGCCAAGGATGCCGAAACCCAGGGCCGAACCGGCGTGCAGCACCAGATCCCACCACCAAAACCGGTTGTAGAAATCATGCAGCTCGCCAAGGTAGATCGTGGCAAGTACGAACAGCGCAATTGCGGCAAGAAAGCTGTTCGGCAGGCGCAGATGCACCCGGCTTGCCAGAAGCTGCGGCAGAAACGTCAGCCCAAGCGCCGCACCTGGAACAAACACGGCCAGAAGATTTCCGGTAACCGCGCCTAGAACCGTCTCGGCTGCCAGGAACAGGCGGATCGCAGTCAGAACGATGATCGAGGGCGTTGGCAGAGAGGGCAGGGGCATTTGCCATTCCGGTTGAAGGACAATGATACCTATATTGGTAACATGGACAAGGATTCAAAACCCGGGTTGCGTTTGGCAACATGGAATATCCGCGCGGGCCTTGGCACCGATCTTCGGCGCGATGCGGGGCGGGTGCTGGATGGAATCTCAGCATTGGGCGCGGACATCGTCGTCTTGCAGGAGGCTGACTTCCGGATGGGTACCCGTCCTGCGGCCTTGCCGCGTGACATCATCGCGGAAAGGACAGGGTTGGAGCCGCTACCGATCGGGATCAACGCGGCCAGCATCGGCTGGCATGGCAATGCCATCCTCGCACGGTCGGGAATACGACTTGCGGGGTTGGAAAGGCTTAACCTGCCGGGAATCGAGCCGCGCGGCGCAGTAATCGCCGATCTGGATGGCGGACCGGGGCCGTTGCGTGTGGTCGCACTGCATCTTGGACTGCTGCGAGCCTCGCGCAGGCGGCAGTTGGACACGATCCGCGATGCCGTCTTGCGCCATCCTCCGCGGCCGACGGTCCTTCTTGGGGATTTCAACGAATATTCCCGCCAAGTGGGCTTGGGTCGGCTGGTGCGCGTCTTCCGGTTGCTGCCACCAGAGCCGACCTTTCCCTCGAACTTGCCGCATCTGGCGCTGGACCGGATGGCGCATTCTCATGATTTGACGCTGGACCCGGTTGCCGTGCCGCGACGCAAGGGCGTGCAAGCCTCGGACCACCTTCCGCTGCTTGCCGAGTTGCGCTGGGCGTGAGGCATGCCGGCCGATCCGGATTTGGGGCGTGATCCATGCAGGAAATGCACAAAACCGGGGCAGATGGGCAGATGGCGGGCGTATTTTTGCCGCTGGGCCTTTTCGCAAGGTCCTTCGGCTGATCTAGTGCATGAAAGCAACCGGGGGTGAAGGTCGCGTGAGCCAGTTCAACGAGATGTATCAGGGGACAAGCGTACGCTCGCCCTATGCGCGGCTGGAGAATTGGGTGGCGGCTATGCCGCAAGAGTTGCGAAGCCTGAAACAGGCCGAAGCCGAGGCGCTGTTCCGCCGGATCGGAATTACCTTCGCGGTCTATGGCGAAGGCGGCGATCCTGACCGGCTCATCCCATTCGACATGTTCCCGCGTGTTTTTGCGGCGGCGGAATGGGCCAGGCTGGAAAAGGGAATCAAGCAGCGGGCGCGTGCGTTGAACGCTTTCCTCGTTGATGTCTATGGCCGCGGCGAAATCATCCGCGCGGGACGGATTCCGGCGCGGCTGGTCTACGAGAACGAGGCCTACGAGAAGGCCGTCGCTGGGTTCGTGCCGCCCAAAGGCGTCTACAGCCATATTGTCGGCATCGACATCGTGCGGACCGGGCCGGATGAGTTTTTCGTGCTGGAAGACAACTGCCGCACCCCCTCAGGGGTCAGCTACATGCTGGAAAGCCGCGAGATCATGATGCGGATGTTCCCCGAGCTGTTTCGGGAAAACCGGATCGAACCGGTGGACGGCTATTCCGAAATGCTGCGGCGCACGCTGGCCAGCGTGGCTCCGAAAAAGTGCAAAGGCGATCCGGTGGTGGTGATCCTGACGCCGGGCCATTTCAACAGCGCCTATTACGAGCATTCCCTGCTGGCCGACCTGATGGGGGTCGAACTGGTCGAGGGGCAGGATCTCTTCGTGGACGGCGAATATGTGTGGATGCGCACGACCGAAGGACCGCGGCGTGTGGATGTGATCTATCGGCGGATTGACGATGCCTATCTGGACCCCCTTTGCTTCCGGCCCGACAGCATGCTGGGCATTCCCGGGCTGATGGATGTCTACCGGTCGGGCGGGGTCAGCATATGCAGCGCCCCGGGGGCCGGCGTGGCCGATGACAAGGCGGTCTACACCTATGTGCCTGAAATGGTTCGCTTCTATCTTGGCGAAGAACCGATCCTGAACAATGTGCCCACATGGCAATGCGGAAAATCCGATGATCTGAAGCACGTCCTCGCCAATCTGCCGGAATTGGTGGTGAAGGAAGTTCACGGCTCGGGTGGCTACGGGATGCTGGTCGGCCCGAAATCAAGCCGCGACGAGGTAGAGCGGTTCCGGGCCAAGATCGTCGAAGACCCGGGGAACTACATCGCGCAACCGACGCTGGCGTTGTCCAACGTGCCGACCTTCGTCGAAGAGGGTGTGGCGCCCCGGCATGTGGACTTGCGGCCCTATTGCCTGGTGGGCGAGAGAATCGAACTGGTGCCCGGCGGCCTGACCCGGGTGGCGTTGAAAGAGGGGTCGTTAGTGGTGAATTCGTCCCAGGGCGGTGGGGTCAAGGATACCTGGGTGCTGGCCGAATGAGGGGGATGGTCGTGTCGGACACCACTTTGCGCGATCGGGCTGCTCATCCAGGCTTTCCGGGCCGTCTTTTTCTTTCGCCGGCAAAAAAGGCCAGCAAGGGACTGATGAAGGACGGGGCGCGCCGATGCTGAGCCGGACCGCCGACAACCTCTATTGGATCGCCCGCTACATGGAGCGGGCCGATACCGTGGCGCGCCTGCTTGAGGTTGGCAGCCGGATCAGCCTGATCCCCTCGGTCCACGGCTATCGCAGCGAATGGGACAGTCTGTTGCAGGCCACCGGCATAGCCGACGCTTTCGCGAAGAAGTACGGCGATCCGGTGCAAAGGAACATCGAAAGCTTCCTGTTCTTTGATCGTGACAACCCCTCATCCGTGGCAAGCTGCATCACGGCCGCGCGCGAAAACGGACGGATTGTGCGGACAGCACTCACGACTCAGGTCTGGGATGCGCTCAATACCGCCTTTCAGGAGCTGAAGGCGCTTGAACGGCAGCCACGGTCCGAACTGGAACTGTCGCGCCTGACCGAATGGGTGATGCGACACGCGGCGATGGTCCGGGGGGCGATTGACGCCACGCTCCTGCGCAATGACGGGTACAACTTCCTGAATATCGGCTACTATCTGGAACGCGGCGACAACACCGCCCGCCTGATGGATGTGAAATACTATGTTTTGCTGCCGCGGGTCGATTTCGTAGGCTCGGGCCTGGACAACTATCAATGGACAACGCTGTTGCGCGCCATGGGGGCGCAGCGGGCCTTCCACTGGGCCTATGGTGGCGAAGTGACCGCGGCGAAGATTGCCGACTTCCTGATCCTGAACCCGCAGGCACCGCGTTCACTCACGACCTGCGTGGCCGGACTGGCCAACCATCTGGGCCGTCTGGCAAAATCCTATGGCCGCGAAACCGAGGCTCTGGCGAAGGCGCGCGAGCTTTTCGCCGGGATCGAGGCGACGACGACCGATGGCATCTTCGAAGAAGGCCTGCACGAATATCTGACGCGGTTCATCGCCGAGGTGGCAACGCTTGCCCATGCGATCCACGCGTCCTATCTCAGCGGGGAGATGCGCTGATGCGGCTGACAGTCGATCATGTGACGCGCTATCATTACAATCAGGCGGCTCGGTCGGTGGTTCAAAGCCACCGGCTTTCGCCTTCGATCTTCGCCGGGCAAAAGGTGATCGACTGGGAGGTCACGGTCAGCGGCGGTACGCGCGGGGCGGCGTTCCGTGACGGTGCCGGTGATGAGGTGCAAGGCTGGACGGTTGCCGGGCCGGTAAGCGAACTTGCGGTGCGGGTGCAGGGCACGGTCGAGACTGTCGACCTGACCGGCATCCTGCGCGGCCACAAGGAAACCGTGGCGCCCAACTGCTATATGCGCGCCACGACCCCCACCCGCGCCGATGCGGCGCTGGAGGCGCTGGCGCGGCGGGCCGCGGCACCCGACCAGCTGACGCTGGCCCATGCCCTTAGCGAACTGGTTGCCGATGCCATCGCCTATCGTCCTGGCGTGACCCATGCCCACACCACGGCCGCCGAAGGATTGGCGCTGGGCGAAGGCGTCTGCCAGGACCATGCCCATGCGCTGATCGCTGTCGCACGGGTGCGGGGAATGCCCGGGCGCTATGTCTCGGGCTATCTTTTTGCCGACGCTGACGGTCTGTTGCACGAGGCAGCGCATGCCTGGGCCGAGGTGCACATCTCCGGTCTGGGCTGGGTAGGCTTTGACCCGGCCAATCGCTGCTGCCCGGATGACCGCTATATCCGGCTTGGATCGGGCTTTGACGCTCAGGACGCGGCACCCATCCGGGGCATAGCGCGCGGCGGCGGGCGAGAGGAGATGGATGTGACCGTTGCGGTTCAGCAGGCAAGCCAATAGGCTTCGCCGCAGGACAGGGAGACGGATCGGAATGACTTACTGCGTCGGGCTCTTGCTGAATGACGGGATGGTGCTTCTTTCGGATACGCGCACCAATGCCGGGCTCGACAACATCTCGACCTATCGCAAGATGTTCACCTTCGAAGATGCTGGCGAACGGGTGATCGTCATCATGACGGCAGGCAGCCTGTCGGTCAGCCAGACCGCGCTGGCGCAACTGCGCGAGGCCATCGAAGACCCCGAGGCGACGCCCGATACCAGCATCATGCTGGCACCGACGATGCTGAAGGTGGCCGAGATCGTCGGCAGCACACTGGCCAGAGTCCGCGCCGAGGTCGACCACAAGCTTTCGGCGGTGCAAGGGGCAAGTGCCAGCATGCTTGTGGCCGGGCAGAGAAAGGGGGGTGAGATGCGGCTTTTCCTCATCTACCCCGAGGGGAATTTCATCGAGGCGACCGATGACGCGCCATTCCTGCAGATCGGTGAGCACAAGTACGGCAAGCCGATCCTTGACCGCGTGGTCAAGCCGTCGACCAGCCTGTCTGACGCCCAGAAAGCCGTGCTGCTGTCGATGGATTCCACCCTTCGGTCGAACTTGTCGGTGGGAATGCCGCTGGATCTTGCGGTGATCGAGAGGGATGCCTGCCAGGTCACGGAAAAGCGCCGGATCGAAGCAGGCGACGATGCGTTCCGCCAGATGAGCGAGGCCTGGTCCAGCGCGCTTCGCGAGGGTTTTTCGCGCATCACCATCTGAATTTTTCCCGGCCCCTTGGCAACCCGGGACAGCGGCCCTAAGTTCGAGGCACAAGAGGAGAATGTGATGCCACAGCTTGTCCGCCTCTACCTTCGCAGCGTCGCAATCGGGTTTGGTCTTGCCGCCGTCTTTTCCGGCGCGCTGATTTGGCTGGATGTGGCGGGGATCGGTCATCTGATCCTTGGCTCGGACATTGGGGCGATAGCAGCGCTGATGCTGCTCATTTTCAACGGAATCGTATTCTCTGCCGTTCAGTTCGGCATTGCCGTGATGGGCATGGCCGAGGATGACGACCCCCGTGGCGGCTTGGGCCAGCATGCCGGCTTGATTCCGATCCGGGTCGAAGCGCCATCGCGACAGCGCAAGGGCTGAGACAGCCGCCACTTTCGCGCAAGGCTTGGGGTAAGGTCGAGTATCGTGCGTGTCGGCTCGTCTTGATTGTGGCGATTGGCGACAGTGGTCGATTTTCCAAGGTTTGACCGGTGCATTGACCGACAGGTCACCTGCATCGCAGGCCGGGGCCGGCAACAGCGCAGGTTCGCAATCAAGCAAATACGACAGCCCTTTGCGCTGTCGCGCAGCTTTCGTGAGCGTTGGCCCATAGACTGGGCGGCATGGTACGTCTGCCGCTCCCGTCTGATTGGCCTTGGCTGGCCACATGGATCGAATGCCTTGATTTCCGGCAAAGTTGCGTCGGGAACCTGCAACCGGTCATACGTTTCGGAAAGTTGCCGCGACCTCTGTTTCAGGCGGGTGGCGGGCCCGCAGCAACCGTGAGGACCGGGGTTTTCCCGAGAGCCAGAGGTCTCAGGTGGGCGCCAGATACCCGGACCAGGATCCGGGCAGAGCCAGCCCCCGTTCGCTTGCTTATCGGCCACTGGAAAATTGGCCCCACACGCGAAGAGCAGCACCCGCCAATCCGATAGATAGGCTTTGGGGGGACTGGCCGCAAGGCTGGACAGATGTTCACCTTTGGTTCATCAATGTTGGATGGACCAGTCGATCGACATTCTTGCTGACACCCTGCCCGCTCTGCCGGGGCAAAGGCTTGGACGTGGCGTTTGCCGGGGTCTTCGCGCGCTGGATTTTGTCTGCGTGGAGGAATTGGTGCCCGCCCCCGGCCTGCGCGTCGATGTCATGGCGCTGGGTCCAAAGGGTGAAGTCTGGATCGTGGAATGCAAGTCCAGTCGGGCGGATTACCGGGCGGACCGGAAGTGGCAAGGCTATCTCGATTGGTGCGACCGGTTTTTCTGGGCGGTGGACGCCGAGTTTCCGGCGGATCTGCTGCCAGACGGGACCGGGCTTATCCTGGCCGATGCCTATGATGCCGAAGTGATGCGTATGGGACCAGAAACAGCACTTTCGGGCGCGCGGCGTAAGGCGGTCTTGCGGACTTTTGCCCGGACTGCTGCTGGACGCTTGCAGGGTTTGCGCGATCCGGGGACCGGCTAGCCGCCTGTCGCGGCTTCGCCCGGGTGTGCGCTGTGGTTGTCCGAAACCGGCCAGCCAAGTGTGGAAAAGGCTATAATCCTAGCGCTTCTTCCTCGGGGCTGAGCCGATGGCGCGTGCAGCCTCGGCGGCAGCACGCAGCTCTTCGGCAATTTCGTCAGCCTCCTCGGGGTCAAAGTCCAGCGGCAGTTCGATCCCGCCATCGGCTTCGACAAAGATGCGGACCATACCTTCATCGGTCGGCCCGATCTGAAGATTCGCTGCAGTTTCGCTGGGAGAGTTGATGCCCATGGTCTTGCTCCGGCTTTGGGCGGGGGGCGTAGCTGGTGGTGGGCAGCGGCGCAAGGGAAATTCGCATTTCCGAGGCGGATGACAAAGACGGTTTCGGAAGCATGCGAGAATGCGCATGCCTATCGAGGGCTCTGCATTCGAACATGAGATGCTTCGGACGCACATGACTGTGGCTGGGCCTCGGGGGCTGGGCCTCGGGTTCAATTTGCATGTTTTCCGATCGGGCCGGAGAACCTGACGCCGGCTGAATGCCGCAAGGAAGGCTGGACCTGTCGGGACGCGGCAACATGTTCCGCCCGGCGGGACCTGCGCATGCTTCGTTGCTTTTCGAAAGGCTCTCAGGGTCACGGCCAATTCGGACTTCAAGAGGGAATGCCACCATACCCCGGGACTGGTCCCGCTCTGCTGCTGCAGTGCCGTGACCGATGTCCCCGATAACCGGACATGGCCCCGAACGTCGTTGCCCTGGTCCGGACCAGGGACGTGTGAAGGTGCTTGCAATCCGGGGGGAGCGGGGCTAAATCGCGCCCCAAGTGCAGCCTTAGCTCAGTTGGTTAGAGCACCAGATTGTGGATCTGGGGGTCCCCCGTTCGAGCCGGGGAGGCTGTACCATCCTTCCCCAATCCGCCACGACTGGACCGATGCCAAGCCGACCGGTCCTTTGGCCTTTGTGACCAAGCCAGTCATCCGGACTGCCAACCTGCGGGCAGACGGCCTTCACCCCGGGATGGCGCGCGGCTAAGGTGTCGACCCCTGACTTTGAGGATTCGCATGAGCCTTGCCCTGATCCCCCGCACCATCTCTGTTGAGATTGCCGCCACACCTGCCCAGGTGACTGCCGCAATCGCCTTGCTGGACGAAGGTGCGACGGTCCCTTTCATTGCGCGCTATCGCAAGGAAGTGACGGGGGGGCTAGACGATACCCAACTGCGCAAGCTGGAAGAGCGGCTGTCCTACCTGCGCGAACTCGAGGCGCGGCGGTCGGCGATTGCTGGTTCGATCACCGATCAGGGCAAGATGACGGACGCGCTCGGCAAGGCTGTTGCCGGCGCGGTGACCAAGGCGGAACTGGAAGACATCTATCTGCCCTACAAGGTGAAACGCCGGACCAAGGCGATGATTGCGCGGGAAAGCGGCTTGCAGGGGCTGGTCGATGCGATCCTTGCGGACCGTGCGGCCGATCCGGTGACGCTGGCTGCTGCCTTTGTGACCGGGGCGGTACCGGACACCAAGACCGCGCTGGAAGGCGCAAGGGACATTCTGGCCGAGGGGCTTTCCGAGGATGCCTCACTTCTGGGCCGGCTGCGCGGGCACATGAAGCAGGTGGCGCGACTGACTTCGACGATGGTCGAGGGGAAGGCCACAGAAGGAGCCAAGTTCTCGGATTATTTCGCCCATTCCGAGCCTTGGTCGGGCGTCCCGAGCCACCGGGCACTGGCGATGTTTCGCGGGCGGAACGAAGGCTTTCTGACGCTTGATCTGGCGGTGGACCCTGATGCCCCGCGCGGCGACAGCCCGGCGGAACGGGTTTGCGGCGCGGCCCTGGACGCTGGCGGCAAGGGGGCGGCTGACCGCTGGCTGCGCGAGGCGGCGGCATGGGCCTGGCGGGTGAAGCTGCGGACCTCGCTCACGCTAGACCTGATGGCCGAGCTGCGCGAAGGCGCCGAGGCCGAGGCGATCCGCGTCTTCGCGCGGAACCTGAAGGATCTGCTGCTGGCTGCCCCTGCGGGCGGGAAAGCGACGATGGGCCTCGATCCCGGTATCCGGACCGGCGTGAAAGTTGCGGTGGTGGATGCGACGGGCAAGGTGTTGGAGACGGAGACGGTCTACCCGTTCCAGCCAAAGAACGACTTGCGAGGTGCCCAAGTGACACTCGCGCGACTGATCGGGAAGCACGGGGTCAAGCTGATTTCCATCGGCAATGGCACGGCCAGCCGCGAGACTGAAAAGATGGTGGCGGACATCCTGGCGGTTCTGCCGGGAGAGAAGCCGGTCAAGGTGATCGTGTCCGAGGCGGGGGCGTCGGTCTACTCGGCCAGCGAACTGGCGGCGAAGGAGTTTCCGGGCCTTGACGTGTCGCTTCGCGGGGCGGTCAGCATTGCGCGGCGGTTGCAGGACCCGCTGGCGGAACTGGTGAAGATCGAGCCCAAGGCCATCGGTGTCGGCCAGTATCAGCACGATGTCGACCAGCACCGGCTGGGGCGGTCGCTGGAAGCGGTGGTTGAAGACGCGGTGAACGCGGTGGGAGTGGATCTGAACACCGCCTCCGCGCCGCTTCTGGCACGGGTGTCGGGCGTGGGGCCGGGGCTGGCCGAGGCCATCGTGGCGCACCGCGATGCCAATGGACCTTTTGCAACCCGGCGCGAGTTGCTGAAGGTCGCGCGGTTGGGGCCGAAAGCTTTTGAACAGGCGGCGGGGTTCCTGCGGATTTCGGGCGGGAAAGAGCCGCTTGATGCCTGCTCGGTCCACCCTGAGGCCTATGATCTGGCACGGCGGATCGTGGCGGCCTGCGGGCGCGACCTTCGGTCGGTGATGGCGGAACCGGGGGTACTGAAAAAGGTGGAGCCGCGGGATTTCGTCGATGACCGGTTCGGATTGCCGACCGTGAAAGACATTCTGGCAGAGCTGGAGAAACCGGGACGCGACCCCCGGCCTTCGTTCAAGACGGCGACCTTTACCGAAGGGGTGAACGACATCAAGGACTTGAAACCGGGCATGCTGCTGGAAGGCACGGTGACCAATGTTGCAGCCTTCGGCGCCTTCGTGGATGTGGGCGTCCATCAGGACGGCCTTGTGCATGTCAGCCAGCTGTCCGACAGTTTCGTGAAGGACCCGCATGCGGTGGTGAAGGCGGGAGATGTGGTAAAGGTCCGGGTGGTCGAGGTGGACGTGGCGAGAAAGCGCATTGGCCTGTCGATGAAGCGCGACACCGGCGAAGCGCGCGAGGCGCTGCGCGAGCGGAGCGCGCCCCTGGTGAAACCGGTGCCGGGGCCGATGGCGTCGGGACCGCAAGGCGGCGGCACTGCCTTTGCGGATGCCTTGAAAGGCAAGTTCGGGCGGTAAGCGCGGGCCTGAATACTTGAAAATTCCTGGTCGGAGCCTTTGAAGGCTCCGGTCCGATTTCTTCGAAGAAATCGCGTTGCGCCCCGGTCAGGCCGCAGCGCATGGCTTGCCGGGATCCGGATCAGCGCCCGGCGACGAAGATCATCTCTTCGCTGGCAGCCCGGTCAAGCGGTCCGAGGGACCAGTCGCCGAACACGGACCGGACCTGGAACCCGCTGGCCCGCAGCAGGGTGTCCACCGTGTCATATGACGCGAAGCGCAGTGTTGACGTCGAGGTGAGGCTGCCATTTAGAAAGGTGTAATGGGTAGTGAACCTGATGCGCTGCGCTGACACGCTCTGCACCTCGTAGGACCGCCGGATCGTCTCACCGCTGACTTGGTACTGCCAGGTGGCCCCATTCCAGCGCTGCGCCCAGTTGATTGCGGGATTGCGCGTCTCGAAGGCAATCCTGCCACCGGGGGCTAGATGATCACGCATCACGCTGAAGGTGGCGGTAATCTCGGCATCCGTTACCAGGACCTGAAAGGCATGCCCTGTCATCACGATCAGGTCGAACCGTCGGTCGCTGCGGAAGGATTGCGCGGTAGAGGCAATCCACCTGATGCGCCGGGCCTGGGGTTTTTGACGCGCCACTGCCAGCATCGCGGGGGCCGGGTCGACGCCCGTGACCCGATGGCCAAGCGCTGCATAGCCATCGCTCAGGATGCCCGTGCCGCAGCCCAAATCGAGGATCTCGCATGGAATAGGACCAGCCAGCGACAGATAGAACGCACTGTCAGGGCCCCACCCATTCTCAAGGTCATAAAGCTGGGCAAGGCGCGGGTCGGTGTAGTGAAGGTCAGGCGCCATGGCGGTCAAGCCACCGCTCCACCGACCGTGAGCCCTCCGATCAACAGTGTCGGCTGGCCGACGCCCACTGGCACCCATTGGCCGGACTTTCCGCAGTTGCCGATGCCGGGGTCAAGCTGCAGGTCGCTCCCGATCGCGCGGATCTGGCGCAGTGCGGTTGCACCGTCGCCGATCAGCGTCGCGCCCTTCACGGCGGCCCCGATCACACCGTTCTTCACGCGGTAGGCCTCGGTGCAGCTGAAGACGAACTTGCCGCTCGTGATGTCCACCTGCCCGCCGCCAAAGCCCACCGCATAGATGCCATCCTTCAGGCTGGCCACAATCCCGGCGGGGTCGTCCTTGCCCGCCAGCATGTAGGTGTTGGTCATCCGCGGCATCGGGATATGGGCAAAGCTTTCGCGACGCCCATTGCCCGTAGGGGCCACACCCATCAGGCGGGCATTCTGGCGATCCTGCATGTAACCGACCAACACTCCGTCCTCGATCAGCACATTCTTCGCCGACGGCGTACCCTCATCGTCAATCGAGATACTGCCGCGCCGGTCGGGGATCGTGCCGTCATCCAGGACGGTCACGCCCTTGGCCGCGATCTGCTGGCCCATCAGCCCGGCGAAGGCCGAGGTTTCCTTGCGGTTGAAGTCGCCTTCCAGCCCGTGGCCGATGGCTTCGTGCAGCAGGATGCCGGGCCAGCCGGGGCCAAGCACCACGTCCATGACACCCGCCGGGGCCTCGACCGCGCCAAGGTTCACCCGAGCAATCCGAAGCGCCTCTGCCAACAAGGGCTTCCAGGTGTCGGGATGCATCAACTGGGCCAACCCGTAGCGGCCGCCCTTGCCAGTGCCGCCCTGTTCGCGGCGGCCGCCTTCCTCGATCATAACGCTGACATTCAGCCGCGCCATTGGGCGGATGTCGGCCAGCCGCAGCCCATCGGGGCGCAGGATCTCGACCTCCTGAATGCTGGCGGAGAGGGTGGCCGACACCTGAACCACGCGCGGATCGAGGGCGCGGGCATGGGCGTCGATCTCTCGCAGGAGATTGATCTTGACCGGGAATGTGGCGTCAGCCATCGGGTCATCAGGGCGATAAAGCCGGGTGTTGGTCCCTCGCGGGGGCGGCGCGAGGGTTCCGCCACCCGCGCCCACCGCCAGACGCGCCGTTTCGGCGGCGCGGCGCAGGGCGGATTCGGTGATCTCGGTCGAATGCGCGTAGCCTGCGACTTCTCCCCGGACGGCT
>PNJK01000010.1 GCA_013821825.1 Rhodobacter sp. | reverse complement strand
AGGTTCACCATGTGGCGCATGATCTGGAAATCTTCCTGTATGCCGTTGCCGCCATGCATGTCCCGCGCCATTCGCGCCGCGTCGAGTGCCTTGCCGCAGTTGTTGCGCTTGACGATGGAAATCATCTCAGGCGCCGCGTTGGCGTCGTCCATCAGCCTTCCGACGCGCAAGGACGCCTGCAGCCCAAGGGAAATCTCGGTCATCATGTTGGCCAGCTTCAGCTGGAAAAGCTGGGTCTGCGCCAGCGGCTTGCCGAACTGCTTGCGGTCCAGCCCATATTGCCGGGCCGCGTGCAGGCAGAATTCGGCGGCCCCCATCACGCCCCAGCTGATCCCGTACCGCGCCCGGTTGAGGCAGCCGAACGGGCCCTTCAGCCCCTCGACGAAGGGCAAGAGCGAGTCCTCGCCGACCTCGACATCCTTCATCACGATCTCGCCGGTGATGCTGGCACGCAAGGAAAGCTTGCCGCCGACCTTCGGTGCGGAAAGCCCCTTCATGCCCTTTTCCAGCACGAACCCCTTGATCTTGCCGCCATGCGCCTCGGACTTGGCCCAGACCACGAACACATCCGCGATCGGCGCGTTCGAGATCCACATCTTCGCGCCGTTCAGCACATAGCCGTTGGCGGTCTTCTTCGCGGTGGTCTTCATCCCCGACGGGTCCGACCCCGCATCCGGTTCGGTCAGCCCGAAACACCCGATCCATTCGCCGGAGGCCAGTTTCGGCAGATACTTCTTCCGCTGTTCCTCGGTGCCATAGGCGTAGATCGGATACATCACCAGGCTGGATTGCACCGACATCATGCTGCGATAGCCGCTGTCGACCCGCTCCACTTCCCGCGCGACCAGACCGTAGGCCACATAGGATGCGCCAAGCCCGCCATAGGCTTCGGGCACCGTCACGCCCAGCAACCCCATCTCGCCCATCTCGCGGAAGATCGAAGGGTCGGTGGTTTCCTCACGATAGGCCGCCACCACGCGCGGTTGCAGCTTTTCCTGCGCATAGGCCCGCGCGCCGTCACGCAGCATGCGTTCCTCTTCGGTCAACTGGTCGTTCAGACGGAACGGGTCCTCCCAGTCGAACCGGCCAAGGTCCGGGGCGTCCTTCGATTTCAGCTTCGGGGCAGGCTGCGCGGTATCGGGCATGGGAACCTCCATCTTTGCGGCAAGGATTGCACGAACCGCAGGCGCGCGCTATCGAAAGACCTGCACTGGTTCATGAGGAAACCTCATAATGTTGCCCCGCCGTTACCTACCCGCCATCCCCGCCCTGATGGCGCTTGAGGCTGTCGACAGGCTTGGCACTGCTTCAGCGGCTGCGGTGGAGCTGTCCTTGACCCAAGGCGCGGTCAGCCGGGCGCTGAAAACGCTGGAGGATCAGCTGGGCGTGCCCCTCCTGATCCGCGAACGCCAGCGCCTCCGGCTGACCCCGGCGGCGGCGGATTACGTGGCCGAGGTGCGCAGGGCCCTGCAGCAACTGGCCTCCGCCTCGCTTACCCTGCGCGCCAACCCGCTTGGCGGCAGCCTGAACCTCGCCATCCTGCCCGCCTTCGGGATGCATTGGCTTGCCCCCCGCCTGCCGCGCTTTACCGAGGCGCATCCCGGTGTGACCCTGAACCTGTCCACCCGCCTGCGCCCCTTCGATTTCGCGGGGTCGGGCTTCGATGCCGCCATCCATTACGGGCGGCAGGACTGGCCGGGGGTGGATTACCTCAAACTCATGGACGAGGATGTTCTGGCCGTCGCTGCCCCCTCGCTTGTGGCGAAGCCGCTTGAAAGGGCTGGGGATATCCTGACCTATTCCCTTCTTCAGATGGAAAGCCGGACCGGCGACTGGGGCCGTTGGCTGGCGCATCACGGCGTTGCGGGGCAAAGGCCGCCGGGGATGCTGTTCGACCAGTTCGCCACCATGGCCCAGGGTGCGGTGCATGGGCTGGGACTGGCGCTGCTGCCCACCTTCCTGATCGGTCGCGAACTGTCCGAGGGCCGCCTTCTGCCGGTCTTCGGCGGCCCGATCCCTGCGCTGGGCAGCTATTACCTCGTCTGGCCGAAGGACCATCCGCCCCGCGCGCCCCTGGCGTCATTCCGCGATTGGTTGGCCGGGCAGACGGGCTAAGCGGTCAGGCGCCCAAAGTTATCCTATGGCACAAACCTGATATCGCATATCAGGGCGTTTGCGGCTTTTCTTCGCCGTATTGAGGCTGGCGCGTGGAACCGATCCGAATCAAGCTGCGTTATGCTTGGGCGTCCATGATGAGGAATGAATATGAGAAAGCTTCTGATTTCGACAACGGCGCTGTCGGTGGCGATGAGCCCGATGAGCAGTTTCCCGGTCTTCGCTCAGACCCTGGCCGAGGACGGATCGGTGGTCGCGCCGGACGGAACGGTGCTTTGCATGCCGACCGCCGACGCCGCCTGCGATCTTGAGGCGATCACGCTTGCCTTGCAGGCCGCCGCCGAAGCCGCCGCCGCCGAAGCCGCAGCTGCAGCTGCAGAAGCGGCCGCAATTCAGGCGGCAGCAGAAGCTGCAGCTCAGGCTGAGGCAGACGCAGCGGCACAGGCCGAGGCGGATGCAGCGGCAAAGGCTGAAGCCGACGCAGCGGCGCAGGCTGAGGCAGAGGCAGCAGCGCAGGCTGAAGCGGAGGCGGCGGCTCAGGCCGAAGCAGACGCAGCGGCACAGGCCGAGGCGGATGCAGCGGCGCAGGCCGAGGCGGATGCAGCGGCGCAGGCCGAGGCGGATGCAGCGGCGCAGGCCGAGGCGGATGCAGCGGCGCAGGCTGAAGCGGAGGCGGCGGCTCAGGCCGAAGCAGACGCAGCGGCGCAGGCCGAGGCGGAGGCGGCGGCTCAGGCCGAGGCAGAGGCAGCGGCGCAGGCTGAAGCGGATGCAGCGGCTCAGGCTGAAGCCGACGCAGCGGCACAGGCCGAGGCGGATGCAGCGGCGCAGGCCGAGGCAGAGGCAGCGGCGCAGGCTGAAGCGGAGGCGGCGGCTCAGGCCGAAGCAGACGCAGCGGCTGAACCAACCGCCGAAGAGCCGGTCGCGGATGGCATCATCGACTCGGCGACGGGCGAAGTCATCGACCCGGATGTCGCAGCCGCTGCCGTTGCTGAAGCCGAGGCCGAGCTTGCCATCTCTGACGATGGCGTATTGATCGACCCTGCGGCAGGGCTGAAGGTCGCCGAGCCTGAAACTGCCGAAATCGTCGACCCTGTTGATGCTCCGGAAGTTTCCGAAGCCGAAGTCGAAAGCCTGACCGAGCTTTTGACCGTGGAACCGACTGCGATCGACCCGGAAGCGATTGCCGCGGCGGCAACCCTTTCGGCCGCACCTGCGGCTGGTGAAACTGCCACGCCGGCCCCCACCCCGGAATCCGAAGACCTGCTGTCTGCGGTGACCGAAACCATCACTGAAAACAGCGTGCGGACCTCGGCCGAGGAATTCGCGGCAGCGCCGGTTGCGCTTGCCAAGGGCAAGAAGAACAAGCTGTCAAATCTGGAAAAGGCTGGCCTCTTCGTGCTTGGCGCACTGGTCGTGGGCGCGATCATCAAGTCGAACAAGGAAGAACGCCGCGAGGAAAGCCGCGTCGTCTCGAACACGGGCGACCGGGTGGTGGTCCTGCGTCCCGACGGCACCTATCAGGTGCTGAAAGACGACGACACCGTGATCCGCCAGCCGGGATCGACCGTCCGGACCGAAACCTTCCGCGACGGCTCGACCCGCACCATCGTCGAACGGGCCGACGGCACGCAAGTCGTGACGATCCGCGATGCGACGGGCCGCGTGCTGCGCCGGGCGACCTATGACGAGCTGGGCCGCGAGATTATCCTGATCGACGATCTGCATCGTGAAGAGGTCGTCGTCGTCAGTGACCTGCCGAAGCCGAGAAAGCGGATCGTGATCTCGTCCAGGGACAACGACGCCGCCCTTAAGCGCGAGCTTGCGGCGATCGAGGCCGAGCGGGCCGGGCGCAAGTTCTCGCTGCGCCAGATCCGTGAAATCCCGGAAGTCCGGGCCCTGGCGGCGACGATCGACGTGGAACCGGTGACTTTCGCCAGCGGCTCGGCGGCGATCGCGGCAGACAAAGCGCGGAACCTGGCCGATCTTGGTGGCGTCATGCAGGACCTGCTGGACGCAAACCCGGCCGAAATTTTCCTGATCGAAGGCCATACCGATGCCACCGGCAAAGCGGCGATGAACCTTGCGCTGTCGGACCGGCGCGCGGAGTCGCTGGCGCTGGCGCTGACGGAATACTTCGACATTCCGCCGGAAAACATGGTGGTCCAGGGCTATGGCGAGACCGAACTCCTGATCGACACGCAGGAAAGCGAGGCGTCGAACCGCCGCGTCGAAGTGCGGGTGATCACGCCGCTGATGCGCACGACCGAACTGCGCTAAGCCCGGCCTGAGCGAAAGCAACGCCGCAGGGTCCCCCTTGCGGCGTTGCGCATTTCAGTGGCCAAGTCCGGGGCAGGGCCGCATACTTCCGCCATGGGGGAAGGGACGAAACATGACCCGCGCCGCGCATGACAGCATTCCCGAAGCCGCGCTGGCCTGGCACCTGCAGGGCCGGGGCGCGGCACTTGCCACCGTTGTCGAAACCTGGGGCTCGGCCCCCCGGCAGACCGGCAGCCAGCTGGCGATTTCCGGCACTGGCGAGATGGTCGGCTCGGTCTCCGGCGGCTGCGTCGAGGGTGCGGTGGTGACCGAAGCGCTTGAGGCGCTGTCCGACCGCAAATCGCGCCTCCTGACCTTCGGTGTCAGCGACGAGACTGCCTTCGCCGCGGGTCTTGCCTGTGGTGGCACCATCCGGATTCTGGTGGAGCCGGTGGGCGAGGGGGTCGAGGCCCTGTCCGAAGCAATGCTGACCGAGATCGTCGCCGCCCGCGCCGCCCCCCGCCCGCTGGCCCTTGTCACGCGGCCCGAGGGCTGGTTCCGGCAGATCGTCGGCCCAGGGGCCGATCCCGCGGTGGACGCGCGGCTGCGGTCCGACCGCTCGGGGATGGAGGAAGACGGCCGCTTCATCGCCGTCCACAACCCGCCCCTGCGGCTGATCGTCGTCGGCGCCGTGCACATCGCCCAGTCGCTTCTGATGATCGCGCGGACCTGCGGCTATGCCTGCACCCTGATTGATCCCCGCGCGGCTTTCGGTTCGGCCGCGCGCTTCCCGGGCGAGGCGATACTGGACGACTGGCCGGACGAGGCGATTGCCACCTTGGCGCCCGATGCCCGGACCGCTGTCGTGACCCTCACCCATGATCCCAAGCTGGACGACCCGGCGATCCGTCAGGCGCTGCGCTCGGGGGCGTTCTATCTTGGCTGTCTGGGGTCCAAGAGGACCCATGCCAAACGCGTGGAGCGCCTGACTGCCGAGGGCTTTACCGCCGAGGACATCGCCCGCCTGAATGCCCCGGTCGGCCTTGATTTCGGTGCCAAGACCCCGGCTGAAATCGCGGTCAGCATCATGGCCCAGATCACCCAAACCCTTAGGCAATGATGCGCTTCGGGCCGGTCCCGCTGTCCGCGGCCGAAGGCGCGATCCGGGCCACATGTGCTTCATCGGCAAGCCGGACTGCGCCAGAGGCTCTCGCTGAAGGGCGCTGACCCGGTGGTGGAACGGCCGATCTGCGGCGTAAGGGTGACATCTGCCGGCAGTGCGGCGAGGGGGGCCGGCGGCCTGCCGAAGGCACTCCCGGCACGGGGCCGACCACGCGAGCGCATCCAGAAATGAAAACGCGGGCCGCCTGGGCCCGCGCAATCGGTCACATGGCAGGCCGCGATTACTTCGGCCCGATCATCATCACCATCTGGCGGCCTTCAAGACGCGGGAAGGATTCGATCTTGCCGATCTCGGCCACGTCTGCCTCGACCCGCTTCAAAAGCTCAAGCCCAAGGTCCTGATGGGCCATTTCGCGGCCGCGAAAGCGCAGGGTAACCTTGACCTTGTCGCCCTCTTCCAGAAACTTCACCACCGACCGCATCTTGACATCATAGTCATGGGTATCGGTCCCGGGACGGAACTTGATTTCCTTGATCTCGATGACCTTCTGCTTCTTCCGGGCTTCGGCTTCGCGCTTCTGCGTCTCGTACTTGAACTTGCCGAAGTCCATGATCTTGCACACCGGCGGCACGGCGTTCGGCGAAATCTCGACGAGATCAAGCCCGGCCTCTTCTGCCATCTGCATGGCGCGGGCTGGGGTCACGACCCCGACGTTTTCACCATCTGCGCCGATCAGGCGGATTTCCGTAGCGCGGATGCGGTCATTGATCCTGGGGCCGGTTTCGCGTTGCGGCGGGGCATTGTGGGGGCGGCGGGCTATGGTGATCGTCCTTTGTGTTGTTGCATCAAGCGCGCGCAATCTAGACGCGCTGCCCGCCTCCTGCAACCCAGCCAGCCGGAATAGATGATCGAAAAACGGTCAAAACCCGGCCTTTTGCTGCCGCAACCCTCGGTCCAGCCTTTTCTTTCGAGGGCTGAGGTGCCATATGGGCGACATCCGGGCCCAAGCACCGGTCATGGGAGTATTTGATATGAACAGAACTGTAATCATCGGCGCAATCGTCGTCCTTCTGGCTGCTGGTGGCTATTACCAGTTCAGCTATAAGCCGGCACAAGAAGCCGCGATGGTCGCGGAAGCCGAGAAGAAGGCCGCCGAAGAAGCCGCTGCTGCGGAAGCCGCCGCCGCTGAAGCAGCCGCCAAGGCCGCAGAAGAAGCTGCCGCCGCAGAAGCTGCCGCTGCCGAAGCAGCAGCCGCAGCTGCGACTGCCGCTGCTCTCGATCCGGCCACCTTCAACGCCGACTCGGTCGTCGCGCTGATTGACGGCTCGACGCTGGACGACGCGACGAAGACCACCCTGAAGACCGCCGTCGAGGCTGCCAAAGCCAACCCGGCGCTGGTGGCTGACACCATCGCTCAGGTCAAGACCGCGCTCGGTATGTAAGATTTTCGGCCAAGGCCGGAAGACAAAGGCCGCAGGAGTAACCCTGCGGCCTTTCGTTTTGATCTGTGAACGGCACGGTCTTCCGGCAGGCGGCTCATGACCGGCTGGCCAATGCAGACGGTCATTCACTGACTTGGGGCGCCCTGGCGGAGTATCCCGACCCGGGATACTCAGATTCCATCGCCGACGAAGGCCTTCTCGACCACGAATTCCTGAGGCTCGGAATTCGCGCCTTCGCGCAGCCCGAAGCCTTCCAGGATCGCCTTGACGTCGATGTTGAAGGCCAGCGATCCGCAGACCATCGCCCGGTCCTCTGCCGGGTTCATCGGCGGCAGCCCCAGATCGGCGAAGACCTTGCCCGAGGCCAGATTGTCGGTCACCCGGCCCATGCGCGGGAAGGGCTCGCGGGTCGTGGTCGGGTAGTAGACCAGCTTGTCACCCACCATCTCGCCGATCAGCGGATCGTCCTTGAGGCTTTCCACCAGCCGGCGGCCGTATTCCAGTTCGGCAATCTCGCGGCAGGTGTGCATCACGATGACCTGATCATACTTCTCGTAGGTCTCCGGCTCACGCATCAGGCTGGCGAAGGGGGCGATGCCGGTGCCGGTCGCCAGCAGCCACAGCCGCTTTCCCGGCATCAGTGCGTCATGCACCAGCGTGCCGACCGGCTTGGGGCGCAGGATGATCTCGTCCCCGACCCTGATGTGCTGAAGCCGGCTGGTCAGCGGGCCATCGGGTACCTTGATCGAATAGAACTCCAGTTCTTCGTCCCAGGCGGGAGAGGCGATGGAATAGGCGCGCAGCAGCGGTTTGCCATTGTCACCCATCAGGCCGATCATCACGAACTCACCCGAACGGAACCGCAGGCTTTGAGGCCGGGTCACGCGGAATGAAAACAGCCGGTCGGTCCAGTGGGTGACGGCGGTCACTGTCTGGGCGTCGGGCAGGTGCGCGCGCGCGGGCGCGTGGCTGGCGTGTTGCATGGCAATCGCTTCGGTCATTTCGGTCACTTTCGGGAATACGTGAGGCGGGCGCGGCAGGAAACCGGAAAATCAGGCACGCAGTCGCGACTGATAGTCATGCGCTTGCCAATCTGCGCGGAACTGCCACTGGCTTACAGGCTGGCGCGCGGCGAGATCGTCCGGGATTTCCACGGCGTCAAAGCCGGTGCGGCGGATCATGGCATATTGGTCGGCGATCACCGGGCCAAACGCGCGAAGTTCTCCGCGATAACCCATCATCCGCAGGCGGCGTGCGATGGTCAGGGCGCGACCGTCGTTGAACGCCGGAAAAGCGATGCGGATCAGGGACAGCGCGGCCAGATGCGGCATGACCAGCGTCGGGTCGTCGGTGTTGGTCAGATCAAGTGCACCCTTGTGGCTAGCGATATCCGCCAACGTCACGGCGTCGATGTCGGTGGCGGGGTGAAAGCCGGTATCGGTCACGATCACGGTCATGCCGCAGTCTCCTTGGGGATACGCACGGCCTTGCCGTCGATGAAATGAATGCCGCATTCGATTTTATTGCTGCCGCGCCAACGACCTGCGCGGGGATCCTCGCCCGGTTTCACGGCCGAGGTGCATGGCGCGCAACCAATGGAGGGGAAGCCCTTGGCAACCAGAGGATGCCGGGGAAGGCGGTTTTCCACCATGTATTCTTCCAGATCTTCACGGCCCCAATGTGCCAAGGGGTTAACCTTGATCCGGAAGTCGCCTTCGTTCTCGAAGAAGTCGATCGTCCCGCGGTCAGCGTTCTGAAACCGCTTGCGGCCGGTGATCCAGCCGTCAAAGCCGGACAATGCACGCTCCAGCGGTTCAACTTTCCGCACCGCGCAGCAGGAGTCGGTGGAAAACTGGTGCAAGGTCCCGTCCGGGTCCTCGAAATCCACCCGCGCCGGGTTCGCGCGGATCGTGCGAATGTCGCAAAGCGGCAGTTTCGCTGCCAGTTCACGCTGGTAGTCAAGCGTTTCGGGAAACAGCATCCGCGTGTCGATGAACAGCACCGGGGTTTCCGGGGCGATGACGCTGACGAGGTGCAAAAGGACCACCGACTCGGCACCGAACGACGACACCAGCGCCACACGGCCCAGATCGGCGTCCTTCAGACTGTGTTCCAGAACCGCCGTAGCGGAATGGTGGCGATAGCGCGCGTTCAGCGCTGCGACCCGTTGGGCCACTTCGCCTGCGTGCAGGTCAAGCGGCATCTTTTTCGCCTTCGGAGCTGTAAAGCGCCGCCTTGAAAGGCTCCAGCCCGACCCGGCGGTAGGCCTGAAGGAAGGTCTCGGACGGCTCGGTCCGCAGGGCAAGATATGCGCGCAGGATGCGCTCGATGGCCGGCGTGATCTCGTGATAGGCAAAGCCCGGGCCGGTCTTGTCGCCGATGACGGCGGTTTCCGTGCCGTCGCCGCCAAGGGTGATCTGGTAGTTTTCGACCCCCGCGCGATCGAGGCCCAGGATGCCGATATGGCCGACATGGTGGTGCCCGCAAGCGTTGATGCAGCCGGAAATCTTGATCTTCAGCGGGCCGATCTCATGTTCCAGCTTCAGCGCCTCGAAATGCGTCGCCAGTTCCTGCGCGACGGGAATCGAGCGGGCGGTGGCAAGGGAGCAATAGTCCATTCCGGGGCAGGCGATGATGTCGGACAGGAGCCCGACATTGGCCGTGCCAAGACCCGCCTGGAAAAGTGTCGCGTGCAGCGTGGGCAGGTCGGATTTGTGGACATGCGGCAGGATCACGTTCTGTTCGTGGCTGACGCGCAGGTCGGAATGGCCATATTTTTCAGCAAGATCGGCCAACACCCTCATCTGGTCGCTGGATGCATCGCCCGGTGTCGCGCCGTGCGCCTTGAGGCTGACGGTCACGATGGCATATTGCGCGTTGCGGTGGGCCGCAAGGTTGGTGTCGGCCCAGGACCGGAACACCGGGTCGGCCTTGTAAAAGGCGTCATAGGCGTCGACGGGCGCATTGCGGAAGGCAGGCGGGGCAAAGGCCTCGCGGATGTCGGCCAGCAGCTTCTGATCGTTGCCGCCAAAGAGCGGGCGCAGTTCGGCAAAGCGTGCTTCGATCATCCGGGTGATTTCCTCGGCCCCGGTTTCGTGCACGGTGATCTTGATCCGCGCCTTGTACTTGTTGTCGCGCCGGCCAAGCGTGTTGTAGATGCTGAGCACCGCCTCGACATACGGAAGCAGGTCTGCCACCGGCAGAAACTCCCGCACCGTGATGCCGATCATCGGCGTGCGGCCAAGGCCACCGCCGACCATTACCTCGAAGCCAGGCTCGCCGGCCGCGTTGCGGTGCATCCGAAGGCCGATGTCGTGGGCACGGGTGACGGCGCGGTCATTGGGCGAGCCGGTGATGGCGATCTTGAATTTGCGGGGCAGGAACTGGAATTCCGGGTGGTCGGTGGACCACTGGCGGAGAAGCTCTGCATAGGGGCGGGGATCCTCGACCTCATCCGCAGCGGCACCGGCAAAGTGGTCGGCGGTGACGTTGCGCACGCAGTTGCCGGAAGTCTGGATCGCATGCATCTCGACATCGGCCAGCGCGCCAAGGATCGCGGGCACATCCGGCAGCTTTGGCCAGTTGAACTGGATGTTCTGCCGGGTGGTGAAATGGCCGTAGCCCTTGTCCCAGGTGTCGGCGATAAGCGCCAGCTGGCGCATCTGGCGCGGGCTGACGGTTCCGTAGGGAATGGCCACGCGCAGCATGTAGGCATGCAATTGCAGGTAAAGCCCGTTCATCAGGCGCAGCGGACGAAACTCATCCTCGCTCAGAGAGCCGTCAAGGCGACGGCCCACCTGCTGCGAGAACTGGGCCACGCGGGCGCGGACAAAGGCTTCGTCGAAGTCGGAATAGGAATACATGACTGTCTCAGTTCGCCAGATCGGCCTGTTTGCCGTGATTGTAGTTTGACGGCCCGCGGGTGCGGAATTCCTCGCGGAAATGCGTCGGCTCGGGACCGTTGGGGCCGGGCTTGGCATCGGCCAGATAGGCGCCGACGACAAGCCGCCTTTGTGCGGCGGCGTGCAGCAGGCGCAGCTGCGCGTGGGCTTCGTCCTCGATCAGCTCGGCTTCGTTGTGCAATTGCGACCACCGGTCATCGGCGGTCAGATAGACGACATCGCCCTCTCTGAGGCGGTTGGCGGTGACGACCTTCGGAGTGAAACGACGGTTCATGCGCGGGCCTCCTTCAGAGTGGAAAGGACGGATGCAGCCCGGCGGGGCGCCAGGCCGAACAGGATGACGGCGGGGCCTTCCGCCGTGGCTACGGCCTCAGACAGGGTGGCAAGGGTGGCGGGGATCACGCGTTCATCGATGCGGGATACATTGGCCACGACGGTGACAGGCGTGTCACCGGCAGCGCCGTGCATCATCAACCTGCCCTGAATGAAGCGGGCGGATTTCTTGCCCATGTAGATGGCCGCCACTTCGCCGGCGCGTGCCAGTCCACGCCAATCCTGTTCGGCAAAGCCGGCCATGTCATGCCCGGTGATGATGCGCAGGCTGGCGTTGCGGCCCCGGCGCGTCAGACTTTGGCCAATGGCGGCGGCGGCAACGGTGGCCGAAGTCAGGCCGGGCAGGATGGTGAAGCCGATCCCCGCCGCTTCCAGCGCCTCGATTTCCTCATCCAGCCGCCCGAAAATGCCGCAGTCGCCGCCCTTCAGCCGGACAACCCTTGCGCCGCTCAGCGCTTCGGCGACCAGCGTGGCATTGATCTCTGCCTGCGAGGTCGATGGACCGAAACCTTCCTTGCCGACGTCGATGCGCCGCGCAAGGGGCGGGATCAGGTCCAGAACCTCCGGGCCGACCAGCCGGTCATGGATCACGACTTCGGCCGCGGTGATGGCTTTCAGCGCCCCCAGGGTAAGGTGATCCGCGGCACCGGGACCGGCACCGACGAACAGGACTGGCTGAGCGAGACTATGCAACATGGCGGGACCTTGGTTTTGCTGTCTCAATATAGAAGATTTTCCTGCAATACGGCCAGTAGCCCTTGCAGATAAGGACGTTTGTTCCGATACTGATGTGAGGCGGGACGTGGTTCCGATATATCGGGGGGAAGACGAATGGCGGCCCAGCTGGATGAGCTTGACCGGAAAATCCTGTCGGAACTGCAGACCGATGCAGAGCAATCGCTTGATGAAATCGCGCGCAAGGTCGGGTCGTCAAAGACCCCAGTCTGGAACCGGATCCGCAAAATGCGCGACATGGGGGTCATCACCCGCACCACTGCCATCCTTGACCCGGAGGCTTTGGGGCTTGAGGCGTGCTTCTTCGTCCTGATCCGCACCAGCGAACATGAGGCCGAATGGCAGCGGCGGTTCCTGAAGGCTCTGAAGGAACGCCCCGAGGTGATGGAGGCACACCGGCTGGCGGGCGACATCGACTATATCCTGAAAGTCAGGGTCAAGAACGCCCGCGCCTATGACACCTTCTATCAGGCGCTGATCTCGGAAGTGCGGATCTACAACGTGACGGCACTTCTGAGCATGGAAGAGATCAAGTCGACAACCGTCCTGCCGCTGTGACCAACGTCTGATGGATCGAGCGCCTTGCGGCGCGAGCCTTTGTCTCGCCTCTGGCGCGCGAAGGCGCGCGCCAACCGGCTTCGGTCAACCTTCGGCATGGGTAATTGAGGAAAAGAGCAAGCTCTGCCTTGAATTGCAGCGACAGAGGGGTCGGGTCAGGTCGAAACCAGAAGCTGCTGCAAGCCGTGGAAATGGTAGACGTCGCCATAGCGCGGGCTGGCGGCAAGGCGCAGGCCGGGGTGTCCCGCAAACAGGATCGGCAGCGCAACCTGCAGTTCCAGGCGCGCCAGCGGGGCACCGACGCAGAAATGCAGCCCCGCGCCAAAGCTGGCATGCGGTCTTGGTGGGCGCGCGGGCTGGAATCTTCCCGGTTGGTCCCAGGCCCCGGGATCACGGTTCGCTGCGGCCAGCAAAAGCCCCACCTGATCGCCACGCTGGAAAGTGTGGCCCATCACCTCGACCGGTTCATAGGCCCAGCGGGTGAACATGTGCAGCGCCGGGTCAAAGCGCAGGATTTCCTCGACCGTGCTGTCGACCGCTTCTGGCGCAAGGGAGCTGGCGGGCGTCCCGGTTTCCAGCAGCGTCTTCACCCCGTTGCCGATCGTGTGCACTGTCGCCTCGTGCCCGGCGTTCAGCAGCAGGATGCAGGTGGTGATCAGCTCGTCGGTGGAAAGCTTCTCGCCCTCCATCTCGGCAGCGATCAACTGGGTGATCAGGTCATCAGCGGGCCTGGCCCGACGTTCCTCGACATAGGACCGCATGAAGGCCACGAAGGCCTCGGTTGCTGCAACCGCGCGGTCTTCCATTTCGCGGGTGCGGCCAGCCATGTACATGCCGACCATGGCATTGGACCAGCGCAGAAGGTCTGGCGCCATCTCCTCCGGCACCCCCAGAAGCCGGGCGATGATGCGCACGGGAAGGGGCTGGGCGAAGGCCTGCAGCAGGTCGAAGTCGCCAGAGGGAAAGGCGCTTGCCAGTTCGGTCGCAAGGGCCGCCACATCCGGGGCCAGCCCGGCGATCCGGCGCGACGTGAAGGCCCGCAGCACCAGATTGCGCAACCGCGTATGCCTGGGCGGTTCCAGTTCAAGCATCGAATGCGCCTCGACCGCGTAGAATGGGGCAAGGTGGGCCGGAACCCGCGGCGGATCGACGGGTTCGCGGCCAAAGCGCCGGTCGCGGAAGATGGCGTTCACTGCAGCGGAATTGCCGGTGCAGACAAGACTGTAGTCCTGCCAGAGAAAGAACGGCCCGAAGGCACGGGCGCGTTCGTAAAACCGGTAGGGATCCTGGACGAAATCCGGGTCCTTCGGGGATTGCTGAAGTGTTTCCATGACTTACCTCTGACGCCAGATCAGACCTTGCGCCACGAGGGCGCCAATGACAACGATACCTGCGCCGAAAGTCTGGGCCCAGTTCCACGGTCCGCCAAGGGCGAAGACCATCAGCATCACATAGAAGGGCACCGCGTTCATGTGCATCGACGCGGCCCCGATGCCGATTTGACCGACCGAGATGATCCACAAAAGCTGGCTGACGGCCATCGACCCGATGCCGAAAATGGCCAGCCCGGCAAGTTCCGGCGCGCCGATTGCGGACCACTGCGGCCAGTTCCCCCGGATCAACCCATCTCCAAGGGCTGCGACCAGGACCACGACAGCGCAGCCGGCCACGGTGATCGCAGAGCGCCCCAGCGGGGTCAGTGCGGGCAAGGCCCGGACCGTTTCGCGCGACCCCCAAGTATAGCACAGGACCGAGGCAAGGGCTGCCAGCACCCCCACCCCAAGATCTAGATGTCCCTCGCTGCCGCTGACCGCGATCAGCCCGCCCGCGACCGACAGGATCAGGCCAAGGGCAAGCGCCTTGGTGAACGGGCGCTTGTCGGCGAGGCACTCCAGCGTGATCCCCGCGACAGGCATCACCGCGGTCACGATGGCCACGGTGACCGGATCGTTGAATTGCAGCGCGACGATCACGAAGAACGAGGCCAGACCCAGGGTGACAAAGCCCACTCCGGCCCCGGTCAGCCAGTCCGCGCCAAGCACTGCCTCTGGTCCTTCAAGCGCCCACCAGACCGGCAAGAGGACCATCGCGGCCAGGGTTGCCCGCGCCGCCGTCAAGGCGATCGGCGGCATATAGGGAATGATCAGGTCCGCCGCAGGCAGACCAGACGCCCAGATCACCATCGAGGCGAGGCAGATCAGGTTGGCCAGCAGCAACGACCGCCGTTCAGCGGGGGAAAGCATTGTCATGCCGACAGTGCATAAAGGCAGCGCGGGGGGGCTGGCTGATCTGCGAGCGACCCCAAGATGTCGTCAGGCAGAAAGTGCCGCAACAATCGCGCCGAAGTCCGCTGCCTTCAGGCTGGCCCCGCCGACAAGCGCCCCGTCGACATGCGGCACCGCAAAGATCTCGGCCGCGTTCGATGGCTTGACCGACCCGCCATACAGCAGTCGCACCGCGGCGGCTTCGTCGCCGATCAGCCCGCGCAAGCGATCCCGCAGGAAGGCATGCACTTCGCCAATTTCGGCCAGGGTCGGGGTGCGGCCGGTGCCGATGGCCCAGACCGGCTCATAAGCCACGACCAGCGTCGCCGCCGTTGCGCCTGCTGGCAGGGATCCGTCCAGTTGTCCGCCGATCACCGCGAGCGTCTTGCCAGCGTCGCGCTCCGCCTCGGTCTCTCCGATGCAGACCACCGCCACCAGACCTGCCGCCATTGCCGCCACGGCTTTGGCACGGACCAGCGCATCGGTCTCGCCATGATCGGCGCGCCGTTCGGAATGGCCAAGGATCACGTGGCTGGCCCCGGCATCCTTCAGCATCGTCGCCGAGATGTCGCCGGTATGCGCGCCAGAGGCCTTGGGGTGGCAATCCTGCCCGCCCACCAGAAGCCCGCTGCCACTGGCCGCAGTTGCCATCTGCGCGATCAAGGTTGCGGGCGGGCAAAGCAGCATCTCGCAGGCCGGGGCTGGATGCGCTGCCAGCAAGGCCTGCACTTCGGTCAGGGCCGATGTCGTCCCGTTCATCTTCCAGTTTCCGGCGGCGAGCTTCTTCATGGACTGTCTCCCTTGGCGTTGCGAAAGGCCTAGCGCCTGAACCCCGAAAGGAAAAGCCCCGCGTCTTCCTCTCTGCCGGAAATATCCTCAGGGGGTCAGCCGGTACGGCGAGGGGGCGGAACGCCCCCTGACCCGAGCCGGCGCGCCTTGGCGCGGAGGCGAGAGAAAGAGCTTGCGGCTCTGCCGCTCCGCAAGATCGCCGGCTCAGGCTGCGGGCGCGTCCTTGAATTTGATCGATTCGCCACAGCCGCAGGCTTCGGCCACGTTCGGGTTGCGGAACTTGAACCCGGCTTCCAGGAGGCCCGTGTCATAGTCGATTTCCGTGCCGATCAGGAACATCTGCGCCATCGGTGCGATCATCACCCTGGCGCCTTCCTGTTCCACCACCTCGTCCAGCGGATTGACCGAGGTGACGTATTCCATGGTGTATTCCATGCCAGCGCAGCCGCCCTTCTTCACGCCGATGCGCAAACCGCTTGAACCCTGCCGCTCCATCAGACGCGCGATCTGGCGGGTGGCGGCGGGGGTGAGGGTAACGGCGGCTTTGCCAGGAATACCGAACATGGAAGAGGCTCCTTTGATCGCAATCTAGGGTGTGACGGGCAGAATTCCAAGCGGCGGAAAGATGTTGAGCGCCGAAAGCGTCGCGTAGGCCGCCAGAATCGCCCAGCCGAAAGAAGCCAGCGTGCCGATGATCACATATTCCGACAATGCCCGGTCATCCCGGACCGCTCCGAAACGCAGGATCGACTTGGCTGCGATCAGCAGCCCTACGCCGGCGGGCTGGCCCAGAAGGACAAGCGCAAAGATCAGCCCGCGTTCCAGAAGGCCGATCACCCGACCGGCGCCGGGAAGGCTTTCGGTGCTGATGCCTGCGGGCAGGCGCGACGCGAAGGGCTCCATCAGAAGGCCAACCGCGAAGCCCCCGGCCCGCGTGGCCAGGATTGCCCCGGCGGCAAGCAGCATCAGGGCGGGCAGGGCCGCGATGTCTGCCAGCCGGCCGTGATCCCAGATCATCGGTCGCGACATGGCCAGCGCGGCGATTGCCGCCAGATGCGCCGCCTGATCGATCAGAAACGGTTGCAGTCCGCGGGGCGCCCGTGCCTTCAGCGCGTCCACCGCGACATGCAGGGCCGCCAGCCAGATCAGGCCGGGGTCGATCCCGCCTGTGGCCGCGATGGCAGTGCCAAGGACAACCAGACCATGCAGCGCCAGAGCCTCCGGGCGGATCTTGTTGGCCACCATCCAGCGGGTCTGAAAGACGAAATCGGCCAGGACATGTGCGAAGACCAGAGCGGCGAGGGTCTCAGCCATTGGCGCCATCCGGATGCACTGCATCAGCGAGAAATGCCTGGATCATCTCATCAAGCAAGGGATAGTCCGCCGCCCTGAGCCTTGCGTCCACCGCCTGACGCGTGATGCCAAGCTGGCGCGCAATCGCTTCGTTCGACAGCCTTTCATCGGCCGGGCTTCCGGGGTCGAGCTTCATCGCCATGGCTTCAGCCTGGCCTGTGGTCCAGCGCCCGGCCAGTTCGCCCGCAATTGTGAATGTCAGCTTTCGGAACAGATCAACGCCTTTGCCGTCCAGCGCCAACAACCGGTCGGGCTTCATCCGGTCCAGCGCATGACCAGCGGCGGTGAAGGCCGGGCCCATCGCGGTTGAAAGGTCTTTGGCGTCGGTCGGGTACTCCTCGCCGATGCCAACCGCGATCCGGCAGCCCGGCACGTCCGCCTGTGACCGGAGCTTGGCCAGGATGAGGAGGCTGGCCCACAAACTGTCATTCGGGTGCAGAAGCCGAATCTGCCAGCCATCGCCGCGGAAGCGCGTGAAATGTGTGTGCTCGCCGAGCCGATCCGCGCAATCGCGGATGATCGCCATGGCCTTGTCGATCGCTTCACGCGAAGCGTCGGTCGATCCGATCAGATCGCCAGTCATGATCGCTACGACATGTTTCATGAGCAAAGTATTCGCTTTGCAGTCTGGTAATGCAAGTCAAATGATTTGCTTTGATGAAATGCAAATCAAAGGCATTGCATAGCTTGGGAGCAAGGCAAATGAATTGCCAGGTCCCGGCACCATCACGCCTACATGAAACCCAGTTCCAGCCGGGCCTCGTCGGACATCATTTCCATGCCCCAGGGCGGATCGAAGGTCATGTGGACGTCAACATGCTTGACGCCCGGCAAGGGTTCCACGGCGTCGGCTACCCAGCCCGGCATCTCTCCTGCGACCGGGCAGCCCGGCGCGGTCAGCGTCATGGTGATGTCCACCGCGTTCTCGTCTCCGATCTCGATCGTGTAGACCAGACCCAGATCGTAGATGTTCACCGGGATCTCCGGGTCGAACACCGTCCGGCAAGCCTCGACGATCTGGGGATAAAGCGGATGGTCGGTTGCAGAGGGCTTGATCAGTGGCTTGTCCTCGATCTGGTCCTGCATCGCGTTTGCCCCGGCGTCCCCATGGATGTTGATCGATTATATAGGGAATACCTTGGACAAGGTCCAGTGTCGCCGGGGCAGGCAGGGATCAGAACGGAATCTCGTCGTCCATGTCGGACCGGCCACCCGACGACGAGCCGCCACCGGCAGCGCCGCCACTGCTGCCCCCGCCATAGCCGCCGCGTCCGCCGGATGAAGACCCGCCGCCGCCCTGTCCGCCAAAGTCGTCCTGGCCGCCCCGGTCGTCATAGCCGCCACCGCCGCCCGATCCGCCATCGCGGCCGCCAAGCAGCGTCAACTCGCCCCGGAATTGCCGCAGCACGATTTCCGTCGTGTACCGATCAGCTCCGGACTGGTCCTGCCACTTCCGCGTCTCAAGCTGACCCTCGATGTAGACGGTCGATCCCTTGCGCAGGTATTGCTCGGCAATCTTGCCCAGAGCTTCGTTGAAAATCGCGACCGAGTGCCATTCGGTGCGTTCCTTGCGCTCACCCGTCTGCTTGTCCCGCCACGTTTCCGAGGTGGCAATGCGCAGGTTCACCACCTTGCCACCGTTAGGGAAACTGCGCACCTCCGGGTCCCGGCCGAGGTTTCCCACGATGATGACCTTGTTGACCGACCCCGCCATTCGATTCTCCCTGATTGCGCCCGGAAGGGCTCTGTGCGGCACTTTCGCCGCCGCTTGGTTAACAAACCTATACCGAGCCCATGCGCCGCCGCAACTCGACTTGCGGCCTGCCGGGTCGGCGGACGATTGCCAGAGGGCTGGGGCAGGTAGGGAAGTCCGGCCGATTTGCGGCTGGAAAAGAAGTGCCATTCGGATATAGTCACCCGGTCTTGGCCTTGATGGGTGGGTTTCGTGGGGAACTGCGGCAGATGGATGACCGGTTTTGCCGGTGCAACGCTTGCCCTTGCCGTTTCGGCTGGCGTGCCGCTGGCCGAGGGGTTGAAGCTTACCGGCTCATCGAAGTCGCGTCTGGCGCTTTTCGAATCCCAATCCCGGCTGATCGACGCCAAGCTGGCCAATCAGTACAGCGGTTCGGTCAAGCTGACGCCCAAGTACAAGAAGGGTGAGGTTATCAAGGCGACCCCGCGTTTTACCGGCAGCTACAAGGGCGAATACCTTGCAGTGGCCAAGGAAGCAGCGCGCAAGCATGGCGTTCCTGAGGACCTGTTCCTGCGTCTGGTGCAGCAGGAAAGCGGCTGGAACCCGGGTGCCGTGTCGAACAAGGGCGCGACGGGTCTGGCGCAGCTTATGCCGGGGACAGCGGCGAAACTGGGTGTCGATATCGATGACCCAAAAAACAATCTCGAAGGCGGCGCACGCTATCTTCGCATGATGTATGACCGGTTCGGCACCTGGAAGCTGGCCCTTGCCGCCTACAATGCCGGCCCTGAAGCGGTGGAAAAGTATGACGGCATTCCGCCCTACGCCGAGACCGAGACCTATGTGAAAGCGATTCTCGGGTAAGGCGGACAGTGCTGCCCGCCTTGCCAGGCTTCACTCGGCCGCGACCTTGATCACCGGCTCCATCTGTTGCAGCACCTCGGTCGAGAGGTGGCACTTGATCTGGTGACCACCGGCAAGGGTGCGCACCCCTGGCATCTCGGTTTCGCAGCGGTTTCCCGGCACCTTGGATTTCCAACGGCAACGGGTCTGGAACGGGCAGCCGGGCGGCGGGTTCATCGCTGACGGGATGTCGCCTTCCAGCACGATCCGCTTGCGTTCGACTTTGGTGTCGGCGATCGGCACGGCGGAAAGGAGCGCCTCGGTATAGGGGTGGTAGGGCGGTTGGAAGACCTGATCGGTGGTCCCCATCTCGACCACATGGCCAAGATACATCACCATCACCCTGTCGCTCAGATAGCGCACGATGGAAAGGTCGTGGCTGATGAACAGCAGCGTCGTGCCGTTCTCGCGCTGGATGTCCATCAGCAGGTCGGTGACCGCAGCCTGAACCGACACGTCGAGAGCCGAGACCGGTTCGTCGGCAACCACGACCTTGGCACCCCCGGCAAAGGCGCGGGCGATGCCGACGCGCTGCTTCTGCCCGCCGGAAAGCTGGCGGGGCATCCGGTCGGCGAAGGCGCGGGGCAGTTTCACCAGGTCAAGAAGCTCCAGCATCCGGTTCCGCCGATCTTCATCCGAGTTGCCGTATTTGAAGATCTCCAGCGCGCGGATGATCTGGCGGCCTACGGTCATCGACGGGTTCAGCGTGTCGAACGGGTTCTGAAACACCATTTGAACGGAAGACACGACGTCCGTGTTGCGCTTCTGGATCGGGGTGGACTGGACGTTCTCGTCAAAGAGCATGATCGAGCCGGAGGTCGCAGTCTCCAGCCCCATCAGGACCTTGGCGAAGGTGGACTTGCCGCAGCCGGATTCGCCGACGATGGCAAGGGTCTCGCCCTGGCGGGCCTCGAAGCTGAGGGTTTCGTTGGCCTTGACCACCTTGGTCATGCCGCCGCCGAAGGCTCCGGTCGAGACGGAGTAGTATTTTTTCAGGTCCTCCATCTTCAGGACGACCTTGCCGATGGGGGCCTTGGTCTTGACCGCGCGCCTGGCAGGGGGGGCAGCCCAGTCGATTTCGGTCCAGCGCAGGCAACGCGTCTCGTGCCGGTCGCCGCCCGGAACCGGGTCCATCGGGATGTCCCCGGCGTCGCAGCGGCCCTGCTGGAAGTAATCGCAACGCGGACCGAAGTTGCATCCGGGCGGGCGTTCGTGAGGCAGGGGGAAGTTGCCGGGAATGCTGATCAGCGGGCGCGCGTTCTTGTCGGCCCCCGGCAACGGGATCGACCGGAACAGCGCCTGCGTATAGGGGTGGCGCATCACGTCGAAGACTTCCTTGACGGCGCCGGTTTCGACGGCCTCACCGGAATACATCACGCAGATGCGGTCGCAGACATCCATCACCAGCCCGAGATTGTGGCTGATGAACAGCATCGAGGTGCCGTACTTTTCGCCCAGATCCTTGACCAGATCGACGATCCCCGCCTCGACGGTCACGTCAAGCGCCGTGGTCGGCTCGTCAAGGATGAGAAGCGCCGGTTTCGCCATCAGCGCCATGGCGATGACGATGCGCTGCTGCTGGCCACCGGAAAGCTGGTGCGGATAGGCGTTGATGATGCGGTCGGGGTCGGGCAGGCGCACGTCGGCGACGATCTGGCGGGCCAGTTTCCAGGCTTCGGCCTTCGACATGCCGGAATGGATCATCGGCACTTCGGCCAGCTGCGCGCCGATCTTCATCGCCGGGTTCAGGGAGGCCATCGGTTCCTGATAGATCATCGCGATTTCCGAGCCGCGGATGTGGCGCAGTTCCTCGTCGTTCATGGTGGTCAGGTTGCGGCCCTTGAACTTGATCGAACCGCCGGTGATCCGCCCGTTCTTGCCGAGGTCACGCATGACGGCGAGGGCCACGGTAGACTTGCCGCAGCCGCTTTCGCCCACGAGCCCCATCGCCTCGCCCGCCATGACGGTGCAGGAAAAGTCCATCACCGCCGGGATTTCCCGGAGGCGGGTGAAGAAGCTGATCGACAGATGGTCGATTTCCAGGATCGGTTTCGAGGGGTCCCAGGTGGTGTCGGTCATGGCAGCCTCGCTTTGACTTCGAGTGCGGGACCGGGGGCCAGCTCCCTGGTCCCCGGGATATTCACGGACAGATGAATGTCATCAGTCCCTAAGGCTTTCTTCGCGCAAACCGTCGGCCAGAAGGTTGAGGCCGAGGACCAGGCTCATCAGGGCAAGGGCGGGGACCACGGCGGCGTGCGGGAAGAGGCTGAGCGTCTTTCGGCCATCGTCGATGGTCGAGCCCCAGTCCGGGCTGTCCGGTGCCACGCCAAGGCCGAAGAAACCGAGGGTGCCGAGGAGGATCGTAGTATAGCCGATGCGCAGGCAGAAATCGACGATCAGCGGCCCGCGCGCATTTGGCAGTATCTCCCACAGCATGATGTACCAGGGGCCTTCACCCCGGGTCTGGCCCGCCGCAACATAGTCGCGCGCCTTCAGGTCCATCACGATGCCGCGCACGATGCGGAACACGGTGGGAGAATTCACGAAGACCACCGACACGAAGACGTTCAGAAGGTTGGGGTCCATCGACCAGACGCCCAGGGGGTCCATGTTGAAGGCAAGTCCCGAATAGGCCCAAAGGCCGACCACAAGCACCATCCCGACATAGAGGTTCCGCTTTTTGGGGTCGGTGAAGTAGCGCGAGTTGAAGAGGATGGTCAGAAACACGATCGGAAAGATGAAGAGAAGCGCAGCCAGGACGACCGGGATGCCGGTCAGCCTGATCTCCGGGGTGACAAGCAGGTAGAACAGCAGGATCACCGGGAAGGCGAGGACGAGGTTGGCAACGAAGGACAGGGTCGTGTCCAGTCGTCCGCCGAAATAGCCCGCTGGAACACCCAGCGTGATCCCCACCATGAAGGCGAAGGCTGTGGCGGCGGGCGCGATCGACAGCACCGAACGCGCGCCCATCACCATCCGGCTGAAGACATCGCGCGCCAGGTGGTCGCCGCCAAAGAGGAAATACTTGTACTGGTCCTCGGCGGCGTCCGCGAACACCGAACCCGGCGCCAGATTCTTCTTGCTGCCAAGCTGGGCAAGCGGGTCGAAGGTAACGATCTGGTCGGCAAAGACCGCCGTGAAGACCCAGAACATCACGATGCCAAAGCCGATCATGCCGACCGGGCTGTCAAAGAGCTTGCCGTAAAGCCCCAGCCGCCGCTTGAAAGTGATCGACACGGCATAGGTTGCGACAAGTGCAATCCACACTGGCAGGAACTGCATCAATATCTGGCCGATGATTGCGCCCCAGGTGAGTGCGTCGTCCATGCTGGCCCCTTACGATATGCGGATGCGCGGGTTCAGGAAGACATAGCCGATGTCCGAGATAAGCTGGGTCACCAGCACCACGAAGACCGCCACGACCGAACAGCCGAGCAGGAGGTTGATGTCGTTGTTGCCGGCAGCCTGAACCAGCGTCCAGCCGAAGCCCTTGTAGTTGAACAGGGTCTCGACGATGACGACGCCGTTCAGAAGCCAGGGAAACTGCAGCATGATGACGGTGAAGGGCGCGATCAGCGCGTTGCGCAGCGCGTGCCGGATCACCACCTGTCCGAAGCTGACGCCCTTCAGCCGCGCGGTGCGGATGTATTGCGCCGTCATTACTTCGGTCATCGAGGCGCGGGTCATCCGCGCGATGTAGCCGATGCCGTAAAGGGCGATGGTCAGGACCGGGAGCGTGAAGCTCCAGAAGGTGATCTTGTCGGGCGAGGCGGCGCCCAGGAAAAGTGTCTTGCCATCGATCCAGCCCCATTCGGCCAGAATGGGTGACAACCCGGTGACAGGCGAAGCGAAGAGCGCCACCAGGATGACGCCGGACACGTATTCCGGTGTCGCGGTCGAGGCTATGGAGAAGGTGGAAAGCGCCCGGTCGGTCCGGGTCCCTTCGCGCATGCCCGACACGACCCCGATCACCAATGCCGTCGGCACCATGACGATCATCACCCAAAGCATCAGCCAGCCCGTCGCGCCAAGCTTCTCGCCAAGCGAGGGCAGGACGGCTTTCTTGAAGAATGTCGAATTTCCCCAGTCGCCTTGCAGGATGCCGCAGAAGCGCGATGCTTCGGCAGGGTCCTGGCGCTGGGCGATGCACCGCCCGCGTGTCACGCCCTTTTCATCGGTAAGCACCCAGCCTGGCACCATGCCAAGCCACTGGCCATACCGTGTAAGAACCGACCCTCCGTGACCGTTCTGTTCGATCCAGGCGGTGACGGATTCGTCGGACATCCGTACCGACCCCTCGCTGCGGGCCAGCTTTTCCAGGTTGGGCGGAAGGTTGGTCAGGAAGAAGACCACGAAAGTCAGGACGAAAGCCGTGAGCAACATGATGCCCAGACGGCGTGCAATGAAAATCAGCATGGCGTTGGCCTTTGCTCCCGTCGGGCAATCAGGCCGGCCCTTGCGGGCGGCGGCGGATGGCGGGGGTAGCTATGATAGCCCGGGCGCGCACAGGTTGCGCGCCCGAACCGGCTCGGCGTCAGGCCACCGACCACTTGTAGTGCTGGTGCTCGTTCGAGGGGTGCCGCTCGACGTTGAAGCCCTCCTTCACATGCGCGAACAGCGACCGCCAGAAGGGCTGGATGATGTACCCCTCGTCCTGCAGGATCGTCTCCAGGGTCACCATCTCGTTGCGCCGGGCGTCAGCGTCGGCCAGGGCCAGGGCCCGGACCATGGCCGCATCGAACTCGGGATTGGCCATGCCGGTCTCGTTCCACGACCCCGTCGAGGTGTAGGCGAGCGACATGTTCTGCACCGCAAGCGGACGATGGTTCCAGGTGGTCGACGAGAAGGGGTACTTCTGCCAGTCGTTCCAGAAGGTCGACCCCGGCATCACCGTGTGCTTCACGTTGGCACCGGCATCCTTCAGCTGTGCCACGACGGCCGCCGTGGTCGCCGCTTCCCAGCCATCGTCAAGCGAGATCACTTCCAACTCGGTGTCGGCAATGCCTGCCGCCTCCAGCGCTGGCTGCAGGCCGGCCGGGTCGACGACCTGATCCGGGATCTTGGCGTATTCCGGGTGGATCGGGCTGGCATGGTGGTTCTCGGCGGTGACGCCAAGGCCGTTGTAGCCCAGTTCCAGCACGACGCTGAGATCGACGGCCTTCTGTATCGCCTGACGAACCGCTTTTTCCTTGTAAAGCTCGCTGGTGGCGGAGTTCATCCGCACCACGATGGTCGCCGCAGTGACAACCTCAAGCTTCTTCCAGCCCAGCGTGTCCATCTGTTCGATGAAGTCGCCGGTGGTTTCATAGTTGGCGTCAATCTCGTCCGAGGCCGCCAGGTTCACCATGGTCGAGGGGTCGGTGCCGAAGTCGATGTACTGGATCTCGTCCAGCGGAGCGGTGCCACCCCACCAGGTGTGGTTCGGCGCGCGGACCAGGATGGCCTTCTGGCCGACCGAGACTTCCTGCGGCACATAAGGCCCGGTCCCGATCGGATTCAGCGCCGGGTCGTCACCGTCGACAAAGCTGGAGTGCACGACCGCCGACGGATAGTCGGCAAGGTTCGGCACCACGGCGACGTCGGACGACGTAAGGTTCAGCTGCACGGTGCTTTCGTCCACCTTGACCACAGCCCCCTCGCGCAGGGTCTTCGTCGCTTCGTCCACGAGACCCGGGAAACGGCTGGCCATCGCGTTGCCTTCGACGTTGCCGTCGGTCCAGCGCGCGAAGTTGCGCACCACGTCATCGGCGGTGAACGGCTCGCCATTGTTCCAGGTCACGCCCGGGCGGACCTTCAGCGTATACTGGGTCGCGTCGGCATTGGCTTCCCAGCTTTCCAGCAGGCGGCCTTCAAAGGTGCCATCGGCGTTGTACTGGATCAGATACTCCAGCCAGCCGCGATAGACGTTCGAAATGTGCGGCCAGTCGGCCAGCCGCGGGTCCTTCGTGCCTTTCACTTCCATCCCGACGCGGATGATGCCGCCGACCTTTACATGCGCTTCGGCATTGGCGGGGGTCGGCAGGCCGATCAGGCCATAGGCTGCAGCGGCCGACACGCCCATTGCGGTCGTGCGGGTCAGAAACTCGCGGCGGCTGATCTTGCCGGCCGAGAAGTCGTCAGCGTGGATCTTGGCCGCAGGATGAAGAGCGGCAGCACGGGTCTTGTCGATCATTCTGGTCTCCCTGACAGGTTTTTTTGTTTCTTGGCTTTGGCACCACAGTCTTGCAGACCGCCGCCCTGTCCGGCGGTGCCGAACCCGGAAAGGACGTCTGCACACACCCTGCGCCCCAAGTTCCATTGCGCAACTTTTTCGGCCCCACGTCAACGACTGCTTTCGTCGTGTGGTGGCCCGTTTGCGACATTGATCAGTCGACTTTTTTCTATCAACTGCCGGAAACGCAAGTTCATCTGCCGCTGTCTTATGACTTCGGCACGCGGCGTCGTCACCTGGCGCGGCGGAATGCCGATGGCGATTTGCCGGTCAGATGCTGGAAGGCGCGGGTGAAATAGGCGGGCGAGTTGAAGCCCAGATGCTCGGCGATGCGGCCCACCGGAATCCGGGTCTCGGCGAGCAGCTTGCGCGCCTCGAAGATGCGGCGATCCTGAAGCAAGGCGCTGGCGGGCCGCCCGCAGGCCGTGTTGCAGCACCGGGTCAGATGCGTGGGGGTGACCCCCAGTGCGGTGGCAAAATCGGCCACGCCCATGCCGGAGCGGAAGTTCCGTTCCAGCAAAGCCGTATAGCGCGCCATCAGCCGCCGTGTGGCGTCGGGGCGGGCGGCATCGGGGTCGGCCTTGCGGGCCTGGCGCTCAAGCCAGACACCCAAAAGCCCAACGTAATGCCGCGTCGCCCTGTCATGCGCGGGCGTGTCGCTTTCGATTTCGCGCTGGATGGCGTCCAGCAGGATATTCACCTCTTGCTGCGCGTGAACTTCACGGATGCGCAGGTGCAAAGGCGTCTTTGGCAGGACGATATCGGAATCACGGCCGAAAAAGACCGCAGTACCAAAGACTTGCGGACCGGCTTCAAACCCGTGCATCACGCCCGGCGGAATGAAGATCGCGTTATGGGTGGTGTATCCCCGGGTGACGCCCGAGATGGTGATCCGGCCCTGACCTTTGGTGAACCACAAAAGGCACGGCTCCGAGATCGAGCGCATCGCCTCGACCCGCCAACGCCCGCCAGCAGCAAGCCGCGGAATTGCAACAAGTCGCGAGGGCGAAGGTGGAACTGGCGTGCTCATGAAGACCGATCTCGGCGGAAGGCTGGCGTTGGGACCAATTAAGCAGCCCACGTAGCACAACCCAAGCGAAATCGACAGGAGGGCGGCCGAGTTACCCACCAATGTTGTCAAATCCTGTGTATAACCCTGTGGATAAACGGAAAAGCGCTGTAACTTCGCCTTGCAACCCCTGTCAGGGCAACAAAACCTGACGCCACGCCACCATGTTCGATCTGAACATGGTCCGCTGCCGTTTGGCATATTGGCGACTGGCCAGTGTTGCGGCGGAAATGGCCTCGTCCAGCGGGATTTGGCCTTGCAGATGCGCGATCAGTTCCGGCCCGCCAATCGCGCGGGAAGATGGCAGTGCCGGGTTCCAGCCGCGCAGGTTCGCCCGCGCCTCGTCCAGCGCACCTGCGGCAAGCATGGCGGCAAAGCGGCGGTCTATCCGACCGTTCAGCCAAGAGGTTTCCGGCACGATTACAAGGGTTTCCGCCTGATCCAGCGGCAAGAGGGGCGCAGGGGTGTCATCCTGCCAGGCCGCCAGCCCGCGGCCGGTGGCCTGCAGCACCTCCCATGCGCGCTGGACGCGAACACCGTTCAGCCGGTCGATCCGCGCGGCGGTTTCGGGGTCAAGCTCGGCAAAAAGTCGCTCGCGCCCTTCGGTCCGCATCCGGTCATCTGCCGTGGCGCGAATCTGTGGCGGGGTATGCGGGATCTCGGCCAGACCGCGGGTCAAGGCGTTGAAATTGAGACCAGTTCCTCCGACAATCACCACCGGACGCGACAGCAGCGGGGCGACCTCGCGCAGCCAGTGGCCGACGGAATAGGGCTGCTCCCGGCCTATGTGACCGTAGAGAGCATGCGGCAGCGCGGCCTCGTCCTCCGGGGTCGGGCGGGCGGTAAGAATACGCCAGTTTTCATAGACTTGCAGAGCATCGGCATTGACGATCAGCCGCCCGTCCCGCGCCGCGATTTCCATTGCGAGGGCTGATTTTCCACTGGCGGTCGGCCCGGCGACAAGGACGGGGGCCTCGTGTGAGATGGTGTCGATCTTCATGGCTCGACCCCGGTTGAACCCGCCGCGGTTTTGCGACATTTTGCGGCCCAGTCCAATTAGAAAACGATATGCAGGGGGTGCCATGTCCGGAACAGCCACCGAAACCGGTGCTGCGGCAGTGACTTACAGCCGCGTGATGCTGAAGATCTCGGGTGAGGCGCTGATGGGGGATCAGGGCTTCGGCCTGCATCCGCCAACCGTCGCCCGGATCGCGCAAGAGGTGAAATCGGTGCGCGACCTGGGGGTGGAGATTTGCATGGTCATTGGAGGAGGCAATATTTTCAGGGGGTTGCAAGGCAGCGCCCAGGGGATGGAGCGGACGACAGCCGATTACATGGGGATGCTGGCGACGGTGATGAACGCGCTTGCGATGCAGTCGGCGCTGGAAGAGATCGGAGTTTTTACCCGCGTTATCAGTGCCATACCCATGGACCAGGTCTGCGAGCCCTATATCCGCCGCCGCGCGGTGCGGCATCTGGAGAAAAAGCGGGTCTGCATTTTCGCCGCCGGGACCGGGAACCCCTATTTCACCACCGATACGGCAGCCACCTTGCGGGCATCCGAGATGGCCTGTCAGGCGATCTTCAAGGGCACCAAGGTTGACGGGGTCTATGACAAGGACCCGAAAAAGCACGCCGATGCAAAGCGTTACGATGAGGTGACCTATGACGAGGTGCTGGAAAAGCATCTGGGCGTGATGGACGCGACGGCTATTGCGCTGGCGCGCGACAACGGCCTGCCGATCATCGTCTTTTCGCTGGATGAACCGGGCGGGTTCCGGGGGATTCTGGCGGGTGAGGGGACCTACACAAGGGTGCAGGGCTGATCCGGGGCCAAGTCCTTGCGGACGCTGGCTTAAACCGGGTTTTCCGGCGGGAGGAGGGCGCCTTTTTTCCGTCTTCTTTCCGTCTTCCTTCCGTCTCTACGCTCTGCGAGGACGGAAGGCGTTAACCCTGAGCGGCGACTCACCCGCCTGATGGCGGCGTTGCCGGTCAGGAAAAGCGCTTTGGCCTATACCCGGACTGCCGCGCTCTGCTATAGAGCCGAAAACCGCGACCCCGCCGCGACCCCGCATTGTCTGGCGGGCAGAAGTGAAGGAGCCTTGTTCATGGCAGACGATCTTGAAATCGACACCGACGCGCTGCAACGCCGGATGGATGGTGCGATGAATGCCCTGAAGACCGAATTTGCCAGCCTCAGGACGGGGCGCGCCTCGGCCGCGATCCTTGAACCGATCCAGGTCGATGCCTATGGCCAGATGACCCCGATCAACCAGCTTGGCACGGTGAACGTGCCAGAGCCCCGGATGGTGGTGATCAACGTCTGGGACAAGGCGATGATCAGCAAGATCGAAAAGGCGATCCGGGAAAGCGGCATCGGGATCAACCCGATCACCGATGGTCCGTTGATCCGCCTGCCGATCCCGGAACTGAACGAGGAACGCCGCCGCGAACTGTCAAGGGTTGCGGGAACCTATGCCGAAAGCGCCAGGGTCGCTATTCGCAACGTGCGGCGCGACGGCATGGACCAGATCAAGAAGGCCAAGGCTGCGGGCATGGGCGAGGACGACCAGAAGATGTGGTCGGAAGAGGTGCAGGAGTTGACCGACAAGGCGATTGCCGCCGTCGACCGGGCACTGGACGCCAAGCAGCAGGAAATCATGCAGGTCTGACCGGAGGGGCGACCGTTGTCGAAGGACTTGCCGATCGAGCCACCCATACGGCCGATCAATCATCTCGCGATCATCATGGACGGCAATGGCCGCTGGGCCACCAATCGGGGCTGGCCGCGTCTGGTCGGGCACCGCAGGGGGGCCGAACGGGTGCGCGAGATCGTGCGGGCCGCGCCCGGCCTGGGCATCCGGTGGTTGACGCTTTATGCGTTCTCGACCGAAAACTGGAAGCGGTCGACCGAGGAAGTCCTTGGTCTGATGGCGATTTTTTCCCGCTATATCGAACGCGAGGCCGAACGGCTGGCGCATGCCGGCGTGCGGATGCGCTTTATCGGCGAGCGCAGCCGGCTGGACCCCAACTTGCAGCGCCTGATGGGGGGGATCGAGGCGCGGACGGCGGGGCTTGACCGGCTCAACCTGACGGTCGCGGTCAATTACGGTGGCCGGGACGAGATCCTTCGCGCCGCCCGCAAGGTGGCCGAGGCGGTGGCGGCAGGGCTTCTTGACCCCGCGCACCTGACGGAAGCCGCCTTTGCCGACCGGCTGGACACCTGCGGGCTGCCAGACCCCGATCTGGTGATCCGCACGTCGGGCGAGACGCGGACCTCGAACTTCCTGCCCTGGCAGGCGGCTTATGCCGAATACGAGTTCACCGGCACGCTTTGGCCCGATTTCACCGTAGAAGAGCTGGCCGGGATCGTCGCGCGCTACTCCAACCGCGAGCGGCGGTTTGGCGGGGTGAGCGCATGACGCCCGAGGCGATGCCGGACGCCCAGCCCCCTGCGGGAAAGTGGGGCGACCTGCGGACGCGGGTTATGTCGGCGATCTTCATGGTCGCCGTCGGGGCGGCGGAAATCTGGCTGGGCGGCACGGCCTTTGCGGCGCTGGTCATCGTGCTGACCGCGCTGATGGTATGGGAACTGGCGACGATGACCGCACCCGCCCGCCGGAGCACTCCGGTGACGCTGGCTGTGGCGGCGGGCGCGGCGCTGACGGCGGCACTGGTGCTGCGGACCGAGGTCGCGGTGCTGTTCCTGATGGTGCCGGTGCTGATGCTGGCCCTGACGCCGCGCCGCGACCGGCGGCTGAGCGCGGCCTATGCGGTGGCGATCATGCTGGCGGGATACGGGCTGGTGGATTTGCGGCACGGGTCGGGGACCTCGGCGATCCTGTGGCTGGTGGCGGTGGTCGTGACCTCGGACGTGATGGGCTATTTTGCCGGGCGCAGTCTCGGTGGGCCGAAGTTCTGGCCGAAGATCAGCCCGAAGAAGACCTGGTCGGGGACGATCGCGGGCTGGATCGGGGCATTGCTGGTGGGCCTTGTGTTCTGGGCCTCGGGAACTGGCGGCCTCTGGCTGGTCGTCCTGTCGCCGGTGGTGGCCTTTGCGGGTCAGATGGGGGACATCGCGGAAAGCTGGGTCAAGCGGCGGGCAGGGGTCAAGGATGCCTCGCGGCTGATCCCGGGGCATGGCGGCGTGCTGGACCGGTTCGATGCGCTGATCGGGGCGGTGGTGGCGGTGATGGCGCTGCAACTGGTGGTGCCCCTGGTCTCGGTCATCGGGGACTGAGGGCTTTGCGCAGCATCTCGATCTTTGGGGCGACCGGGTCGGTCGGCGAACAGACGGTGGACCTGATCCAGCGGGCTGGCGGCGCCGAGGCGTACCGGGTGGTGGCGCTGACCGGCGGGCGCAATGTGGCGCGGCTGGCCGAGATGGCGCGCGCGTTGCGGGCCGAGGTGGCCGTCTGCGGCGATGCGTCGGGCTTTGCCGAGCTGCGCGAGCGGCTGGCGGGGTCGGGCGTGCAGGCGGCGGCGGGGCCAGAGGCGATTGCCGAGGCCGCAGACCGGCCCGCCGACTGGGTGATGAGTGCCATCGTCGGCGCAGCGGGGCTGGTGCCGGGGTTCCGGGCGCTGCGGCACGGGCGGACGCTGGCGCTGGCCAACAAGGAAAGTCTGGTGACGGCAGGGCCGCTTCTGCTGGCCGAGGCGGCGGCGCATGGCGCCACGATCCTGCCGGTCGACAGCGAGCATTCGGCGGTCTTCCAGGCGCTGACCGGCGAGGATATTTCGGCGGTTGAGCGGATCATCCTGACCGCATCAGGGGGCGCCTTGCGCGACTGGCCGCTGGAGGCTTTGGCCAAGGCCACCGTGACCGAGGCGCTGGCGCATCCGAACTGGGCGATGGGGCAGCGGATCACCATCGATTCGGCATCCATGTTCAACAAGGCGCTGGAGGTGATCGAGACGCGCGAGTTCTTCGGCGTCGCCCCGGAGCAGGTGGAGGTCATCATCCACCCGGAATCGCTGATCCATTCCATGGTCGGCTTTCATGACGGGGCGATCATGGCCCACATGGGCGCCCCCGACATGCGCCATTCCATCGGCTATGCGCTGAACTGGCCGGCGCGCAACGCCCTGCCGGTGGCACGGCTGGATCTGGCGCAGGTGGCGACGCTGACCTTCCGCGCGCCGGATCTTACGCGCTATCCGGCGCTGCGGCTGGCGCGCGAGGTGATGGCGCGGCGCGGACTCTGCGGTGCCGCCTTCAATGCGGCGAAGGAAGTGGCGTTGGACCATTTCCTGGCCGGGGGCCTCGGTTTCATGGAGATGGCTGGCGCCGTCGAGGCCACGCTGGAGGCGCTGGACGCCGAGATGGGGTCAAATCTTCCGCAGGCCCTTGAGGATGTGCTGGCAATGGACCATCTGGCACGGGTAAGAGCGGGCGAGGTCGCGCGCGACAGGGCAAGGAGCCGCTAAGGCATGGAATTCATGGCAGCCATCGGCGGCACGGCTTGGACGGTGTTCTTTTTCATCGTCGCCTTGTCGATCATCGTCTTCGTCCACGAATACGGTCATTACATCGTCGGCCGCTGGTCCGGGATCCATTCCGAGGTGTTCTCGGTCGGCTTCGGCCCGGTGCTGTGGAGCCGGACCGACAAGCGCGGCACCCGCTGGCAGATCGCTGCGGTGCCGTTTGGCGGCTATGTCAAGTTCCTGGGCGACGTCGATGCCACCTCGGTCAAGCAGGCCGACGTGTCCGGGCTTTCGGCGGCAGAACAACGGCACACGATGGCCGGGGCGCCGCTTTGGGCACGCTCGGCCACGGTGCTGGCCGGGCCGGTGGCGAATTTCATCCTGACCTTCGTGCTGCTGGCCGGCATCCTGCTGGTGCTTGGCATTCCGCGCGAAGAGCCGACCGTCGGGTCGATGCGCGCCTTCCCGATGGACGGGCCGACGCTGGTCGAAGGTGACGTGATCCTTGCGATCGAGGGCCGGCCCACCCCCGACCGCGACACTTTTGGCGCGGTGGTGTCGGAGCTGCCGGCGCAACGGACCATGGATTACACCGTGCGCCGTGGCAGCGATGAGCTGGTGGTTGCGGGGCCGCACCCGTTTGCGCCGGTGATCGGGCAGGTCATCATCCGGTCGGCCGCGATGGATGCGGGCCTGCAGGCGGGCGACGTGATCCTGCGCGCGGGCGGCCAGGACGTCATCACCTTCAGTGAGCTTCCCGGTATCGTGGCGGCCAGCAAGGGCGATCCGGTACCTCTGACCGTCTGGCGCGCGGGCGAGACCTTCGATGTCAGCCTGACCCCGCGTATCCGCACGATGGAGGATGACACGGGCACCTTCGTCGAGCGCTATCAGATCGGTCTGGCGGCGGGCATGGTGTTCGAGCCCGCCACACGCCGCACCGGCCTGCTGGAGACCTTTTCGCTCACGGCCGAGCAGATGTGGCGGATGGTCGCCACCACGTTTTCGGGGCTTTGGAACATCATCACCGGGGCGATCAGCACCTGCAACTTCTCGGGGGCGATCGGGATCGCCGAAACCATGGGCGACGCGGCTCGCAACGGGGTGGAAAGCTTCATCGGAATGATGGCGGTGCTGTCGCTTGGCGTGGGGGTCCTGAACCTGTTTCCGATCCCGGTTCTGGACGGCGGCCATCTGGTGTTTCACGCCTATGAGGCGGTGATGGGCCGCCCGCCATCGGACCGCGCCCTTCAGGTGTTGATGTCGATTGGTCTGACCCTGGTTCTGGGCCTGATGCTCTTTGCGCTGAGCCGCGATCTGGTCTGTATCTGAACGCGCAAGGTCGGCTATGCCTGACCCGACCGGGACTGGCGGCCGCAGAACCAACGACACAAGATGTGGGAAAGTTATCCACAACGACCGCAGGCTTTTGACAAAGCTTGGCTTTCCCGCTAGTCAAACTCAAACGGCATGGAACGACGAGGACGCATGATGCAAGGGACCTTCCGCATGATCAGGGGACGGTCGTCCAGGGCCGGGGCGAGGGCACGTTTGCTTGCCACGGCGGTTTTCATTGGTGCGGCAACGGTTTCCACACCGTTCCTGCTTCCGGCCTATGCACAGGTCTTCAGCTTTTCGAACGTGGTTGTCGAAGGCAACGTGCGCGTCGATCCGGCGACGATCCTGGCCTATGCCGGAATCAGCCGCGGCGATGCGGTATCGGCGGCTGCCCTGAACGACGCCTATCAGCGGATCGTGAACTCGGGTCTGTTCGAGACGGTCGAGGTCATTCCCCAGGATTCGACGCTCTTGATCCGGGTCCAGGAGTATCCGATCGTCAACGTGATCAACTTCGAGGGCAACAAGCGGCTCAAGGACGAGCAGCTTGCCGAGATCGTGCAATCGGAAAGCCGCCGGGTCTATTCGCCAAGCATGGCGGAGTCTGATGCCGCCACCATTGCCGAGGCGTATCGGGTGTCCGGCCGTCTTGCCGCAACCGTCACTCCGAAGATCATTCGCCGCTCGGAAAACCGGGTCGATCTGGTGTTCGAAGTGACCGAAGGCCGCGTGGTCGAGATCGAGCGGCTGTCCTTCGTCGGCAACCGCGCGTTCTCGGACCGGCGTCTGCGCCAGGTGCTTGAAACCAAGCAGGCCGGCTTCCTGCGCAACCTGATCAAGCGTGACACCTTCGTGGCCGAACGGCTGGAGGTGGACAAGCAGGTCCTGACCGAATTCTACCTGTCGCGCGGCTACATCGACTTTCAGGTGACGGATGCCAGTGCAGAGGTCAGCCGCGAACGCGATGCGACCTTTGTGACCTTCACGATTCGCGAAGGCCTGCCCTACACCGTCGGCAACATCTCTACCGTGTCCGAGATCGAAGGCGTCGATGCCGCGGAATTCGAGGCAGTGCAGAAGATCCGCACCGGGCAGACATATACGCCGCTGCTGATCGACAACAACATCACCCGGATGGAGACCCTGGCTCTCAAGAAGGGGCTCAACTTCGTGCGGGTAGAGCCGCGGATTACCCGGAACGACCGGGGGCAGGCCGTGGACATCGAGTTTGCGATTGTCCGGGGCGAGCGGGTGTTTGTCGAGCGGATCGACATCGAAGGCAATGCGACCACGCTGGATCAGGTGATCCGACGGCAGTTCCGCACGGTCGAAGGCGACCCCTTCAACCCGCGTGAGATCAGGCAGTCGGCCGAACGCATCCGGGCGCTTGGCTTCTTCTCGGACGCGCAGGTCGATGCGCAGCCGGGGTCTGCACCCGATCAGGTGGTGGTCAATGTCGATGTCGAGGAGCAGCCGACAGGCTCGCTCAGTTTCGGCTTGAGCTATTCCGTTGCCAGCGGCACCGGCTTCAACATCGGTTTTTCCGAGACGAACTTCCTGGGGCGCGGTCAGCGGCTGTCGCTTAGCCTGTCGTCGGGGACGGATTCGCAGAACTCCAGCTTCAGCTTCACGGAACCGGCGCTGCTGGGCCGGGAGCTGAGCTTCAGCGTGGGGGCCTATTACCGGACGTCCGACAACGAAAACGCGGTCTATGACACGCGCAATATCGGGTTCACGACGGGAATCGGCTTTCCGTTGGGCGAGCAGTCCAACATCGACCTGCGGTTGCGGCTGTCCGAGGACAGACTGTCGGACTATGGCGGCGATTCCCCGATCCTGATTGCCGAATCCGCGCTTGGTGCGCTGCGGACGGTATCGCTTGGCTATACCTATGAGTATGACACGCGCATCACCGGGTTGAACCCGAAGGGCGGGGTTCTGCTGCGCTTCGGGCAGGATTTCGCTGGGCTGGGTGGCGATACCAAGTACGTCCTGACCAACGCGCTTGCCCTTGCCGAGACGCGCATCCTGAACGAGGAGGTTGCGATCCGTGCGATCTTCGAGGGCGGTGTGCTGACCTCTCTGGGCGACAATACCAGCCGCGCGACGGAGCGCTTCTTCGGCAATGGCAAAATCCGGGGCTTTGAGCTGAACGGGATCGGTCCGCGCGATCTTGGCGCGACGGATCAGGATGCGCTTGGCGGCAACCTGTTCGCGGTGGCGCGGTTCGAGGCGGACTTCCCGCTGGGCCTGCCGGAGGAATACGGGATCAGTGGCGGGGCGTTCCTTGACGTCGGCTCGGTCTGGAGCCTGGACAACAACGCCGGGCTTGGTGGCCCGGTCGATGACAGCTTCATCCCGCGGGCGACCATCGGCCTGTCGGTGTTCTGGAACACGCCGATCGGGCCCTTGCGCTTCAACTTCAGCCAGGCGCTGAAGAAGGAAGACTACGACAAGGAACAGACCTTCGATCTGACCATCTCGACCAAGTTCTGATGATGCGCGTCGGGGTCCACCTGACGCGCGCCTTTTCCGGGCTGCGCTTTCTGGTTGTGGCGATCTGCCTGGCCGGGCCTGCGCTGGCTCAGGCTGACGCGACCACTGGTGCCGGGACCGATGCAACTGTCCCGGGGCCGGTCATCCTGACCCTCGATCAGGACCGGCTGTTTGCCGAATCCGCCTTCGGCAAGGCAAGCCTTGCACGCGAGGCCGCTGCCACCCGCGCGCTTGAGGCCGAGAACGCCGAGATCGAGGCCGAGCTGATCGCCGAGGAACAGGACCTGACCACCCGCCGGCAGACGCTGCCTTCGAACGAATTCGCCGCCCTGGCCGCTGCCTTCGATGCGAAGGTAGAGCAGATCCGCGACGCGCAGGACGCCAAGGCCCGCGATCTTACCCGCGCCCGCGACGAGGACCGCAAGGTGTTCCTGCGTGCCGTGGTGCCGGTGCTGGGCGAGCTGATGAGCGAGAAGGGCGCGGTGGCGATTCTGGACAAATCGACGGTGATCCTGTCGCTGACCTCGATCGACCTGACCAGCGACGCTATCCTCCGTATCGACGCGGTGCTTTCCGAAGGTACCACCCTGCCGGAAGCGCCGCAGGGGACGCCGTAAGCGTCTGGCCGAACTTGTCACCCGCGGGATGAGTTGCTAGCAACGGTGGCAACGGAACGGGCCGCCGTTTGACGGGCAGGAAGGAACAAGACCATGGATGCAGCCGCGCCACCCACGACAACCGCCGATCTGGACCTGATCCAGCGGATCATCCCGCATCGCTATCCGTTCCTGCTGATCGACAAGGTCAAGGATATCGTGCTGAACGACTCCTGCGTCGGCATCAAATGCATCACTCTGAACGAGCCGCAATTTCAGGGCCATTTCCCCGGCATGCCGATCTTTCCGGGGGTGATGATCATCGAGGCGATGGCGCAGACCTCGGGGATCCTTGTGGGTCTGTCGATGGATCTGGTGGACAGGAACGCCAAGGTCTTCTTCATGGGCGTCGACGGGGTCAAGTTCCGCCGCAAGGTGGTGCCGGGCGACGTGCTGGAACTGCATGTGCGCGCGCTGCGCGGCGGCGGCCGGGTGTGGAAGTTCGAGGGCCACGCCAAGGTGGACGGCGAGTTGGCCTGCGAGGCGACCTTCATGGCGATGTTCGACGTCCCCAAGGCATGAGCATTCACCCCACAGCCCGTATCCATGCCTCGGCCGTGGTCGAGCCGGGTGCAACCATCGGCGAAGGCTGCGAGGTCGGGCCGTTCAGCCTGATCGGGCCGGAAGTGACGCTGCAGGCGCGCGTTACAGTGAAAAGCCATGCGGTCCTCACCGGTTGGACCGAGGTGGGCGAAGACAGCGTGATCTTCCCCTTTGCCACCGTGGGCGAAGTGCCGCAGGACCTGAAGTATCATGGCGAGCGCACGCGGCTCGTCATCGGCAAGCGCTGCCGCATTCGTGAGGCCGCGACGCTGAATACCGGGACCGAAGGCGGTGGCGGGGTCACGCGGGTCGGGGACGACTGCCTGATCATGACCGGCGCGCATGTCGGGCATGATGCCCAGCTTGGCAACCGGGTGATCCTGGTCAACCATGTCGCCATCGCCGGGCATTGCGTGCTGGGCGATGACGTGATCGTCGGTGGATTGTCAGGCGTGCACCAATGGGTGCGGATCGGGCAGGGCGCGATCATCGGCGCGGTGACGATGGTGACGAATGACGTGATCCCCTACGGTCTGGTGCAGGCCCCGCGCGGCGAGCTGGACGGGCTGAACCTTGTCGGCCTGAAGCGCCGGGGCGTTGAGCGGGCCGAGATCACCGCCCTGCGCGCGGCCTATCAGACGCTGGCGCAGGAAGAGGGCAGCTTTCAGGACCGGGCCCGCAAGCTGGCCGAGGAAAGCGACAGCCCTCTGGTGCGCGAGATTGCCGATTTCGTGCTGTCGAAGTCGGATCGCAGTTTCCTGACGCCAAAGGGCGGGCGGTGACGGGCCAGGGCCGCACGGCGCTGATCGCCGGGCGCGGCGGCTTGCCTGCGGCCCTGACCGGAGCGATGGCGCAGCCCCCGATCGTCGCGGCGCTGGATGGCTTTGCGCCCGCAGGCGTGGCGGTGGATATCACATTCCGGGTGGAGCGGTTGGCCCCGCTTCTGCGGCAGCTGGCAAAGATGGACGTCGAGCGCGTGGTCTTTGCCGGCGCGGTGCAGCGGCCCCGGCTGGACCCGGCACTTCTTGATCCGGAAACGGCGACACTGCTGCCGCGGCTGATGCAGGCAATGGCGGCGGGGGATGATGCGACGCTGCGCGCGGTGATCGGGATTTTCGCCGAGGCGGGTTTCAGCGTCGTGGGGGTCGAGGATGTGGCGCCGGCTCTGTTGCCGGGACCGGGGGTGCTGGCCGGATCGGTCACCCCGCGCGACGAGGCCGATGCCGCCCGCGCCGACCGGATTGTCGCGGCGCTTGGCGCGGTCGATGTCGGGCAGGGTGCGGTCGTGGTGCAGGGCCTGTGCCTTGCGGTCGAGGCGCTGCCGGGAACGGATGCGATGCTGGCGGGGGTCGCGGGCCTGGGGGCCTTGCGGCCCGATCCGGCGCGCGGGCGGGGTGTGTTCTACAAGGCGCCGAAGCCGGGGCAGGACCGGAGGATCGACCTGCCAACGCTCGGGCCGGATACCTTGCGCGCGGTGGCGGCGGCCGGCCTGGGCGGCGTGGCGTTTCAGGCGGGTGGGGTGATCTGCCTTGACCTGCCGGAAATGCGGCGGCTGGCCGGGGAGCTGGGGCTGTTTCTCTGGGCCCGGGAATGAAGCTGTTCCTGATCGCGGGCGAGCCCTCGGGCGACCGGCTTGGTGCCGCGCTGATGGCGGGGCTGAAGGCACTGGTTCCGGGGGTGACCTTCGAGGGTATTGGCGGGCCGCATATGCAGGCCGAGGGGCTGGCGAGCCTCTTCCCGATGGAGGAGCTTTCGGTGATGGGGATTGCCGAGGTTCTGCCGAAGTACTTTCCCCTGAAACGCCGGATCGCCCAGGCGGCCAAGGCGGCGCTGACCTCCGGGTCCGAGGCGCTTGTCACCATCGACTCGCCGGATTTCTGTCTGCGGGTGGCGGCAATCGTCAAGGCCGCGCGGCCGGGGTTTCGCACGATCCACTATGTCGCCCCCTCGGTCTGGGCCTGGCGGCCGGGGCGGGCGGCCAGGATGGCGCGGGTGATCGACCATGTGCTGGCGCTGCTGCCGTTCGAGCCGCCCTACATGACGGCGGCGGGCATGAGTTGCGATTTTGTCGGGCATCCGGTGGTGGCGGAACCGCTGGCAACAGCGGCCGAGGTTGCCGCGTTCCGGGCTGGCGGAGCGGGGCCGATCCTCTTGGTCCTGCCCGGATCGCGCCCTGGTGAAGTCAGTCGCCTGGCCCCGGTCTTCGGGCAGGTTGTGGGCCGGATGCTGGCCCGTCATCCCGGTCTGCGGGTGCTTCTGCCTACGGTAAGGGGCGTGGCGCCCCTGGTGCGAGAGCTTACGGCTGGTTGGCCGGTGGTGCCGGAGATCATCGAGGACGCCGCCGCCAAGCGCACGGCTTTTGCCGCCGCCGATGTGGCGCTTGCGGCTTCGGGAACGGTGTCGCTGGAACTGGCGGCGAACGGCTGCCCGATGGCGATCGCCTATGACATGCATCCGCTGACACTGTGGCTGATGCGGCGGGCGGCGCTGATCGATACGGTGACGCTGGTCAATCTGGTCAGCGAGACGCGGGTGGTGCCGGAATTCATCGGCGCCGATTGCCGGGCCGAGGCCATCGCCCCGGCGCTGGAGGCGGTGCTTTCCGACCCCTCATCGCAGAAGGCCGCCATGGCGCTGACCATGGAACGGCTTGGCCGGGGGGGGGAAGCTCCGGGCCTGCGCGCGGCGCGGTCGGTGCTTGCGGCTATTCGCCGTTGATGATCGCCAGGACCTGCGGCATCAGCCCGGCCATGTTGTCATTCACCAGTTGCATCACGCCGGGCTGCTGCGCCGCCGTCAGTTGCGGAAGCTTGGCCATGACCGACTTGCCTTCGGGCGTGGCGTAGAAATCGCGCAGGGCGGTGATTTCGCCCAGCGTCATGATGTCAGCCATGATCTGCGACTGGTCGCGCATCAGTTTCAGCATCGGATCGTTGAACGTGTCGAGGTAAAGCTGGCGGATCCCCATGACCTGATCTTCGCTCAAGGTCTGTCCGCCGGCGGCCACCTGCTGCAAAAGCGGCTGGTACATGGTTTCGATCACCGCAGCCATGTCGAAGCCCGCCAGCGCCAGTTCGACATATTCCTCGGCGGCGGCAACCCGGTCCTCGCGCGTTTCGGCATGGGCAGAAAGCGGGAGCAACAGCGCAAGCGTCAGGACCAGATGTTTCACGCGGGGTTACCCTTCCAGATCCAGCCGCCACCGAAGATCCGGCTGCCTTCGGAGGCGTAGAAGACGCAGGCCTGGCCGGCGCTGATCCCGTCTTCGGGGGCGATGAGTTCGACCTCGGCCGTCGTGGGGCTGGTCGGGCGCAGGATCGCCTCACGCGGGGGGCGGGTCGAGCGGACCTTGACCTTCAGGTGCCATTCCGTCTGCGAGGTGAAGGCGGTATCGCCGAGCCAGTTGATCTCCCTGACCGGGATGATCCGGGTGGACAATGCCTCTTTCGGGCCGACGATCACCTGCCGGGAGGCCGGGTCCAGACGGACCACGTAGAGCGGCTCTTCCAGCCCGCCGATCCCCAGACCTTTGCGCTGGCCGATCGTATAGTGGATCACGCCGCGGTGGTCGCCAAGGACGCGGCCGTCAAGATCGACGATCTGGCCGGGGTCCGCCGAACCGGGGCGCAGTTTTTCGATGACGGCGGCATAGTCGCCGTTCGGCACAAAGCAGATGTCCTGACTGTCAGGCTTGTCGGCCACCGGCAGCCCGTATTTCGCAGCGAGCGCCCGGGTTTCCGCCTTCGACGGCAGATGGCCCAGCGGAAAACGCAGGTAGGACAGCTGCTCTCCCGTCGTCGAGAACAGGAAATACGACTGGTCGCGGGTGGCGTCGGCGGCTTGATGCAGCTCGGCGCCGTGGTCGCCCATCTTGCGCTGGATGTAGTGGCCGGTGGCCATGCAATCGGCGTCAAGATCCTTGGCGGTGGCCAGCAGGTCCTTGAATTTCACTCGTTCATTGCAACGGATGCAGGGCACCGGGGTCGCGCCCGCCAGATAGGCGTCGGCGAATTCCTCGATCACTGCCTCACGGAAGGTATTTTCGTAGTCGAGTACGTAATGCGGAAAGCCCATGGTCTCGGCCACGCGGCGGGCGTCATGGATGTCGCGTCCGGCACAGCAGGCGCCCTTTTTCGCAAGCGCCGCCCCATGATCGTAAAGCTGAAGCGTGACGCCGACCACGTCATAGCCTTCCTCGGCCAGCATGGCGGCGACGACGCTGCTGTCGACCCCACCGGACATGGCAACGACAACCCGCGTCTGGGACGGGGGTTTCGGCAGTCCAAGGGAATTCAGGGCGACGTCGCGCGGCATGGTTACTGTCCGGTATGCAGAGATGATGGGGAATATATGAAAATGCTGTGCACTCTCAATCCCCAGTTTCAGAATTGATTAAGCCTGATGGATCAGTCTGGCGTCAAATGCGCGAGGGTAGACCGATGTTCTTGAAACGTGTCGACGGTCCAAGGCAGATCACTCTGCCGGATGGCAGCATCCTGTCGCGGGCCGATCTGCCCGCGGCCGATACCCGGCGTTGGGTGGCCAGCCGCAAGGCGGTGGTGGTAAAGGCGGTGGTCTACGGCCTGATCTCGCAAGGCGAGGCGCTGGAACGCTACGCCCTGTCCGAGGAAGAGTTCGCGCTTTGGCGGTCCGCGGTCGAACGCCACGGCGATCAGGGTCTGAAAGTCACAGCCATCCAGAAATTGAGACAACTTTAAATTGTTTCCTACTCCCGCTCTGGCAAAGTAACCGACAGTTAACCATTGCCGATCAATGTCATTAACGATGTAGGCAAATGGAGCGGAGAATCCGATAAGATGCGCATCCTGCTTGTGGAAGACGACCCGACGACATCGCGCAGCATCGAACTGATGCTGACTCACGCCAACCTGAACGTCTATTGCACCAATATGGGGGAAGACGGTGTCGATCTGGCGAAGCTTTATGATTACGACCTGATCCTTCTGGACCTGAACCTTCCGGACATGAGCGGGCATGACGTGCTGCGCCAGATCCGTCAGGCCCGGGTGGAAACGCCAATCCTGATCCTGTCTGGCTCGGATGATACGGAAAACAAGCTGAAAGGCTTCGGTTTCGGCGCGGATGACTACATGACCAAGCCCTTCCACCGTGAGGAACTGGTGGCGCGTATCCATGCCATTATCCGCCGGTCGAAAGGCCACAGCCAGTCGGTCATCAAGACTGGCAAGGTGGCCGTGAACCTTGACGCCAAAACGGTAGAGGCTGAAGGCAAGACGGTGCATCTGACCGGCAAGGAATATCAGATGCTGGAACTGCTTTCGCTGCGCAAAGGGACGACGCTGACCAAGGAAATGTTCCTGAACCACCTTTATGGCGGCATGGACGAGCCTGAATTGAAAATCATCGACGTCTTCATCTGCAAACTGCGCAAGAAACTCGCCGAGGCGACGGAAGGCGCGAATTACATCGAAACCGTCTGGGGCCGTGGCTATGTGCTGCGCGATCCGGTCGCGGTGGCCGCGCCGAAGCTTGCCGCAAGCGCCTGATCTTTACCTTGCCCGGGACCGCGCCTAACCTTCCTGCGGCGTGGGCAGGGGATGGGGCATGACGGACAAGCCGGTCGAGGCACTGACGGTAGCCGAGGCGCGGGAGGAACTCTCGCGGCTGGCAGCGGCGATTGCGGCGGCCAATACGGCCTATCATACTCTGGACGCGCCCGAGATTTCGGACGCGGACTATGACGCGCTGAAGCGGCGGAACGCGGCGATCGAGGCGCGGTTTCCGGGCTTGAAGCGGGCAGATTCGCCCAGCGATCAGGTCGGCGCGACCGTGGCCGACGGCTTTGGCAAGGTCGCGCACCGGGTCAGGATGCTGTCGCTGGAAAACGCATTTGCCGCGGAAGAGGTCGGCGAATTCGACGAACGGGTGCGAAAGTTCCTGGGGATATCAGACGCGATTGCCTATACGGCGGAACCGAAGATCGACGGATTGTCGCTGTCCTTGCGCTATGAGGGCGGGGTTCTGGTGCAGGCCGCAACGCGCGGCGATGGCGAGGTCGGCGAGAATGTCACCGAAAACGCCCGCACCATCGCCGACATCCCGCAACGGCTGACCGGCGCGCCAGAGGTGCTGGAGGTGCGGGGCGAGGTCTACATGTCGCATGCCGATTTCGCGGCATTGAATGCAAGACAGGCGGAGGCGGGGGAAAAGACCTTTGCCAACCCCCGGAATGCCGCCGCCGGATCGTTGCGCCAGCTGGACGCCGGCATCACCGCCAGCCGCCCGCTTCGGTTTTTCGCCTATGCCTGGGGCGAGGTTTCGGCCCAGCTTGCCGCCACGCAACTTGAGGCAATTGCGCGTCTCAAGGCTATGGAATTCGAGACTAATCCATTGACTGCCCTTTGCGACGGGCCCGAGGCGATGCTCGCGCACTACCGCATGGTCGAGGGACTGCGGGCGGCGCTTGGCTATGACATCGACGGGGTGGTCTACAAGGTCAACGATCTGGGGCTGCAGGGGCGGCTGGGGTTCCGCTCGGCCACGCCGCGTTGGGCGATTGCGCATAAATTCCCGGCCGAACTGGCCTGGACCGAGCTTCTGGGGATCGACATCCAGGTCGGCCGGACCGGCGCGCTGTCGCCGGTCGCGCGGTTGCGGCCGGTGACAGTGGGCGGCGTGGTGGTCAGCAATGCGACCCTGCACAATGAGGATTACATCGCCGGGCGGGATGCGAAGGGCAATCCGATCCGCGGCGGCAAGGATATCCGCGTCGGCGACTGGGTGCAGGTCTATCGCGCCGGGGATGTGATTCCGAAAGTGGCGGACGTGGATCTGACCCGTCGCAAGGACGGCGCGCAACCTTATGTTTTCCCGACAGAATGCCCGGAGTGCCACAGCCCTGCCCACCGTGAGGAGGGTGATTCCGTCCGCCGCTGTACCGGGGGCCTGATCTGTCCCGCGCAGGCGGTCGAGCGGTTGAAGCACTTCGTTCGCCGCGATGCCTTTGACATCGAGGGGTTGGGGGCCAAACAGATCGAAATGTTCTTCCGCGATCCGTCCTTGCCGGTAAAGACCCCCGCCGATATCTTCACACTCGCCGCAAGAGACGCCGGCAACCCACTGCAAAAGCTGAGGAATCGCGATGGGTTCGGTGAGGTTTCGGCCGCAAAGCTGTTCGCCGCGATCGAAGCTAAGCGGGTGATCCCGCTGGACCGGCTGATCTTCTCGCTTGGGATCCGCCACGTCGGCGAGGTGGCGGCTGGCTTGCTGGCCCGGCATTACTCCACCTGGGCGGTGTTCGAGGCTGCCATCACCCAAGCCAGCCCCGGCAGCGCGGAATGGGCCGAACTGACCGCGATCGACGGTGTGGGTGCGGTCATGGCGCAAAGCCTGGTCGATGCGTTCCGGAACCCCGCCGAACGGGCGGCGGTGGACCGGTTGGTGGCCGAGCTTCAGGTGCAGCCGGTCGCGGCGCGGGGGGCGGTGGACAGCCCGGTTGCCGGCAAGACCGTGGTCTTCACCGGCACGCTGGAGAAGATGACCAGGGCCGAGGCGAAGGCGCGGGCCGAAGCGCTTGGCGCGAAGGTGGCGGGGTCGGTCAGCGCGAAGACGGATCTGCTGGTCGCCGGCCCCGGTGCGGGATCGAAGGCGAAAGAGGCCGCGCGGCTGGGGGTCAAGACCATCGACGAGGACGCCTGGCTGCGGCTGATCGGCGGATGAGCCGCCCGGAGGCCCTGTTCCCGCTGTTCGCGGAGCTGGAGACGCTGCCCGGCGTTGGCCCCAAGGCGGCGCAGGCCTTCGAAGGGCTTGGCGTCACGCGGCCGAAGGACCTGCTGTATCTTCTGCCGCATTCCGGGGTGGACCGGACGCGCCGGGGGTCGGTGCGCGAAGTGGTGCCACCCACCACCCTGACGGTGGAGGTCGAGGTTGGTGCGCATTTCCCGCCGCGCCGCAAGGGTGGCCCTTACCGGGTCATGGTGCGCGATGAGCGGCTGGAGTTCGTCGTGGTCTTTTTCCATGCCAGGGCGGATTACCTGCAAAAGCTGCTGCCTACCGGCCAACGCCGACTGATTTCCGGCAAGGTCGAACTGTTTGATGGCGTGGCGCAGATGGTCCACCCCGACCATGTGCTGCGACCCGAGGAGGCGGCAGAGCTTCCCGCCTACGAGCCGGTCTATCCGCTGGTCGCGGGCCTGACGCAGAAACTGGTCGCAAAGGCTGTGGCGGGCGCGCTGACCCGGGTGCCGCCGCTGGTCGAATGGATCGACCCCGCCTTGAAAGTGCGCGAGGGCTGGCCGGACTGGGGCCCGGCCTTGAACGCGGTTCATGCGCCCGACGGGGCGGCGGCGCTGGCCTACACCCATCCGGCGCGGGTCCGCCTCGCCTATGACGAGCTTTTTGCCCATCAGGTGACGCTGGCGCTGGCGCGCGCCTCAATCCGCCGGGGCAAGGGGGTGGTGACCGTGGGCGACGGGCATCTGCGCGCCCGGGTGCTGGCAAGCCTGCCCTATGCGCCGACCGGCGCGCAGATCCGCACGATTGCCGAGATTGCGGCGGATATGGCGCAGCCCTTGCGGATGAACCGGCTGTTGCAGGGCGATGTGGGGGCGGGCAAGACCCTGGTGGCGTTCCAGGCGCTGCTGATCGCGGTCGAGGCGGGCGGGCAGGGCGTGATGATGGCGCCGACCGAGATTCTCGCCCGCCAGCACTATGAGGGGCTGGAACCGCTGGCCCGGGCGGCGGGCGTCTCGCTGGTGCTGCTGACCGGGCGCGACAAGGGCGCGGACCGGGCGGCAAAGCTGGCGGCGCTGGCAGAGGGGCGGGTAGAGGTGCTGGTCGGCACCCACGCGGTCTTTCAAAAGGACGTGCATTTCCACGATCTGCGGCTGGCCGTGGTGGATGAACAGCACCGCTTTGGCGTGGCCCAGCGAATGGAGCTGGGCGCCAAGGGCGAGGCGGTCGATGTGCTGGTGATGACCGCCACGCCGATCCCGCGCAGTCTGGCGCTGGCGACGCATGGCGACATGGATGTCTCAGTGCTGGACGAAAAGCCTGCCGGGCGAAAGCCAATCCGCACTGCGATGGTGTCGGACGAACGGCTGGACGAGGTGGTGGAGCATCTGCGCAAGGCCGTGGCCGAGGGGCGGCAGGCCTATTGGGTCTGCCCGCTGGTCGAGGAATCCGAGGTGGTGGATTACGCCAGCGCCGAGGAGCGCTTTCGGTCCCTTCGCGCGGCTTTGGGCGACAGGGTCGGACTGGTCCACGGTCAGATGCCGCCCGCCGACAAGGATGCCGCGATGGCGCGGTTCGTGGCCGGAGATATCTCGGTTCTGGTCGCGACCACGGTGATCGAGGTGGGGGTGAACGTGTCCAACGCCACCATCATGGTGATCGAGCGGGCCGAAACCTTCGGTCTGGCGCAGCTGCACCAGTTGCGCGGACGGGTCGGGCGGGGCGAGGCGGCCTCGACCTGCCTGATGCTCTATCAGGCGCCCCTGAACGAGACCGGGGCGCGGCGGCTGACCACGATCCGCGACACCGAGGATGGCTTTCGCATCGCCGAGGAAGACCTGGCGATGCGCGGGGCCGGCGATCTGATCGGCACCGCGCAATCGGGGTTGCCCCGGTTCCGGGTGGCCGATCTGGAACGGCAGGCGGCACTTATGGCGCTGGCCCAATCGGACGCGCGGAAGCTCTTGCACGATGATCCGGGCTTGAGCGGGACTCGTGGTCAAGCGGTGCGGGCGCTTCTGTGGCTACTGGATCAGGACCGGGCGATCCGGCTGATCGGGGTGGGCTGAGAAGCCCTGGGTCGCTGCCCTGCGGTCGATTTTCCGGCAACCATCGCTGGGCGGCTGAAAGCTGCGCAGCCCGGCGAATCGCGCTTTGTTCTCGAATGTTCTTAAAAAGTTCTTTACAGGCCCAGCGACATATGAGAACAATCGGGCAACAAGCATGGAGGACGCGATGAAAGCCGCCGTAAAGACCCTTCTGACCCACACTCCCCGCGGCGCGGTGGAGGATACGGCTGGTCTTGCCGCACTCTTCGTTCTGCTCTTTGCCGTGCTTGCCTTGCCCGGCGTCGCCTGAAGCTTTCTGCCCCGCGCTCTGTCCCCCAAGGGTGCCGGCCTTCCCCCATGCCAGCCATGGTCCGCCGGCCCGCCGTTTCCAGAAGCGCTACTGCCGCCGCCGTCCTTTGACGTGCGGCGGTTTTTTTGGGTCAGGCGGTGGCTTCGGCGGCGGCCATCGCCTCGCAGACTGCTTCCAGCGCCAGCAGGATCGAGGCGTGGCGGTTCTTGAATTCCCGGGCGGGGAAGAGGACTTCGAAACCCTCGAACGGGGCGGCGGGCACGGGACCTTCGTCCTTCAGCATGGCGCGAAGCTGGGATTGGGCAGCCTGAAGTTCGGGCAGGCTGCGACCGATCACCGAGGCGCCAAGAATGGCAGCCGAAGCCTGACCAAGCGCGCAGGCCTTCACGTCCTGCGCGAAGTCCGCCACGCGGCCAGCCTTGACCACAACGTCCACGGTGACTGTCGACCCGCAGAGCGGGGAGCGTTTGCGGGCCGTGCCTTGCGGCGCGGTCAGCCGACCGTGATGCGGAATATCAGCCGCAAGCCCCAGAATGCGGGCCGAGTAGAGCTTGAGAAGGTCGCTGTCGCTCATGGAATGTCCTTGATTGCCGTTGTATGTAGTCCTCCGCGCTGCGCCTGCCAAGGAGAGACCGGATGAGCTTTGATCCCGCCAGCCTCAAGTTCGACGACAAGGGCCTGATCCCCTGCGTGGCACAGGACCATGCGTCGGGCGAGGTTCTGATGATGGCCTGGATGAACGCAGGCGCAGTCGCCCGGACCTTGGAGAGCGGCAAGGTGACCTACTGGTCGCGGTCAAGGCAGGCATTCTGGGTGAAGGGCGAGACCTCGGGGCATCATCAGCGGCTGGTGGAGTTGCGGGTCGATTGTGACCGCGATTGCCTTCTGGTGCTGATCGAACAAGAGGGGCCGGCCTGCCATACCGGGCGGCAGTCGTGTTTCTACACGGCGGTTCGTGGGGGCGAGGAGGTCATCCTGACCCAGCCGCTATAGACCCACCATCCGGCGGATATCGCCGGGCGTCGCGCCTTCGGTCCGGTATTTCGCAATGGACCGCGCGTCGTCGCGCTTGGCCAGACGTTTACCCTGATCGTCGCGGATGAGGCGGTGGTGGTGGTAGACTGGCGTCGACAGGCCGAGGAGGTGCAGGAGCAGGACCTGCACCGGCGTGAAGTCGAAAAGGTCTTCGCCCCGGATCACATGGGTTACACCTTGGTCGGCATCGTCGAATGCCGAGGCGAGGAAGTAGGCCACGATATCCTCACCCTTCCGCGACAGGACCACGTCGCCGATGCGTTGATGCGCTCGGTCTGGTGCGATGTGGTGCAGGCCGGCATGGGCGGCCCCGGTCTCCTGAAAGCTGAGATCATGGTCCACAAGGGCCGCAAATGCGGCAGCAAGGTCCAGGCGCAGGGCATCGCCGGGGCGGCGTGTGGCCATGGGGCGACCACGACAGGTTCCGGGGTAGACATTGAAAGCCACCCCTTCCTGCGGCGCTGAAGCGGCGGCCCGGATGTCGGAGCGGGTGCAGGAACAGGGGTAGAGCAGACCACGCGCAGCAAGCGGTTCCAGGCGGGCATTATAGCTGGCGAGGTGATCGGATTGCCGGAGGACCGGACCATCCCAGGTCAGGCCAAGCCAGGCGAGGTCTTCCAGGATCAGTGCTTCATATTCGGCCCGGCAGCGTTCGAGATCGGTGTCTTCCATCCGCAGAAGGAATTGCCCTCCCTCTGCCCGCGCCAAGTCATGCGCAAGGATCGCGGAATAGGCATGGCCCAGATGCAGAGGGCCGGTCGGCGAGGGGGCAAAGCGGGTTACGAAAGCCATTCGGCAAAAGCCAGTTTGGCGCGGTCGGTGTAGGCCTTGTAGCGGACAGCCCGACCCCGGCGTCCGCCCTTGGCGTCGATCGGAGGAAAGAGGCCGAAGTTCACGTTCATCGGCTGGAAGGTCCTGGCCTCGGCCCCGCCGGTGATGTGGGTCACAAGCGCGCCCATGGCGGTTTCGGGGGGCGGCGGCGGCAGGGTCTGCCCCTTGATTTCGGCCGCTGCCATCCGGCCTGCCAAAAGGCCCATGGCCGCGCTTTCGACATAGCCCTCGACGCCGGTGATCTGGCCGGCAAAGCGGATGTTCGGCTGTGATTTCAGCCGCATCTGTGCGTCAAGCAGCGTGGGCGAGTTGATGAACGTGTTGCGATGGATGCCGCCGAGACGGGCAAAGCTGGCGTCCTGCAATCCCGGAATCATCTTGAAAACAGAGGTTTGCGCGCCGTATTTCATCTTGGTCTGGAAGCCGACGATATTGTAAAGCGTGCCAAGCTTGTTGTCGCGGCGCAGTTGCACCACGGCATGGGCCTTCTGATCCGGTTTGTGGGCGTTGGTCAGCCCCACCGGCTTCATCGGGCCGTGGCGCAGGGTTTCGCGGCCACGCTCGGCCATGACCTCGATGGGCAGGCAGCCGTCGAAGTAACCGGCGGTTTCACCTTCGTGGAACTCGGTCTTGTCGGCCGTCAGAAGCGCGTCGATGAACGCTTCGTATTCGTCCCTGGTCATCGGGCAGTTGATGTAGGCGGTCTGCTCTTCCAGCGTCTCGCCCTTGTCATAGCGTGACTGAAGCCAGGCGATGTCCATGTCGATGCTGTCGGCATAGACGATGGGGGCGATGGCGTCGAAAAAGGCCAGAGCCTCGGCTCCGGTGGCTTTGCGGATGCTTTCGGCAAGGGAAGGGCTGGTCAGCGGGCCGGTGGCGATGACCCAGTGTCCGGTTGAGGGAAGGTCTGTAACTTCCGCATAAGACGTGGAAATCATCGGATGGGATTTCAGTTTTTCGGTGACGGCCGCGGCAAAGGGATCGCGGTCGACAGCCAGCGCGCCGCCAGCGGGAAGCCGGTATTTCTCGGCCATCTCCATCACCAACCCGCCAGCTGTGCGCATTTCCCAGTGCAGCAGGCCGACGGCATTCTGTTCGTGGTCGTCCGAGCGGAAGGAGTTCGAGCAGACCATCTCGGCGAAATCGCCGGTGCGGTGGGCGAAGGTGCCGACCTTGGGGCGCATTTCGTGGATGACCACGGGAATGCCCGCGTTTGCAGCGGCCCAGGCAGCCTCGGAGCCCGCCATGCCGCCGCCGATGATGTGAAGCGTATCCATGCGGGCCGATGTAGCCTTGCGGGTCTGGTGTTGCAAGGGAGGGGCGCTGCCCCTCTTGGCCGTGAGCGGCCAATTCACCCCGGGATATTTGGGAACAGAAGAAGGGCTTGGCGTTCGGCTTGGATGAAGGCGGCGGGGTCTTGTGCCGGGCGACCAAGTTCGGCGGCTTTCAGGAAAAAACCGGGGGCGGGGAGCTGGTCGGGTGATAGGCGCTGGCGAAGAAGGGCGGCGCGGAAGGGGCGGGCTTCGCGGGCGTCCGCCTCCATCAGGGTTTCAAGCTGGGCCGTCAGGTCGGCCATGCGCAGGCCCAGTGCGCGGGCGAGGTCACCGTAGCTGCTGGTTTCGCCCGCAGCCGCGAGGGCTGCGAGGCGGGATTCAAGCTTCGTCATCGCCCTGTTCGGCGACGCGGGCTACGGAGACGACATCCTCATCCGCGGCGACGTTGAAGACCCGGACGCCGCCCGCCGACCGCGAGCGGAAGCTGATCTGGTCAACCGGCACCCGGATCGACTGGCCGGTGGAGGTGGCGAGCATGATCTGGTCCGAAAGGTCGACCGGGAAGGAGGCGATGATGCGGCCTCCCCTTGGGCCGGGGGAGATGGCCTTGACGCCCATGCCGCCACGGCCCCGGACGGGGTAGTCGTGGCTGGAGGAGAGCTTGCCGGAGCCGCCCTTGGTGACGGTGAGGATCAGGTCTTCGGCAGCTGACATCTCACTGTAACGCTCGGGGCTAAGCTGACCCGCGGCTGTGGTTTCTTCCTCGTCATCGGCTTCATCCTCGACCACTCCTGCCATCAGGCGGCGCTGCTTGAGATAGGCGGCGCGTTCGGCCGGGTCGGCCTCGAAATGGCGGATGATCGACATGGAGACAACATGGTCGTCGGTGCCGAGGCGGATGCCGCGGACGCCGGTGGAGCCGCGGGATTTGAAGACGCGGATTTCGGTGGTGGAGAAGCGGATGGCGCGGCCGGCCTCGGTCACCAGCATGATGTCGTCGCTCTCATCGGCGATGGCGGCGCTGACCAGCGTCACGCCCTCGGGCAGTTTCATCGCGATCTTGCCGTTGCGCATCACGTTGGTGAAGTCGGAGAGGTCGTTCTGCCGCACGTCGCCGTCAGAGGTCGCGAAGACGATCTGGAGGGTAGCCCAGTCTTCTTCCGGCACGTCGACCGGCATCAGGGCGGCGATCGAGACGCCTTGGGCGATCGGCAGGATGTTGACCATCGCCTTGCCCTTGGCGGTGCGGCCAGCGAGAGGCAGGCGCCAGGTCTTCAGCTTGTAGACCATGCCGTCGGTAGTGAAGAACAGCAGCCAAGTATGTGTATTCGCTACGAAAAGCGTCGTGACGACATCGTCTTCCTTGGTCTGCATCGAGGCCAGGCCCTTGCCGCCCCGGTTCTGGGAACGGAATTCGGCCAGGGGAGTGCGCTTGATGTAGCCGCCGGAGGTGATGGTCACGACCATATCCTCGCGCTCGATCAGGTCTTCGTCTTCCATGTCGCCGGACCAGTCGACAATCTCGGTGCGGCGGGGGACGGCGAAAAGGGCCTTCATCTCGGTCAGTTCGTCCGAGATGATCGCCATGATGCGGTCGCGGCTGCCAAGGATGTCGAGGTAATCCTTGATCCTGGACGCCAGTTCTTCCAGCTCGTCGGTGACCTCCTTGACGCCAAGGGCGGTCAGGCGTTGCAGGCGCAGATCAAGGATCGCGCGGGCCTGGATTTCGCTGAGGTTGTAGGTGCCGTCTTCGTTGATCGTGTGGCTGGGATCGTCGATCAGTTTGATATAGGCGGCGATGTCCTGGGCCGGCCAGCGGCGGGTCATCAGCTTTTCGCGGGCTTCGGATGCGTCGGCAGAGGCGCGGATCGTGCGGACCACTTCGTCCACGTTCGACACGGCAACGGCAAGGCCGCAAAGCACGTGGCTGCGTTCGCGGGCCTTGCGCAGTTCAAAGGCGGTACGGCGGGCGACAACTTCCTCGCGGAAGACAATGAAATGGCTTAGGAAATCACGAAGAGGCAGCTGTTCAGGCCGGCCGCCGTTCAGGGCCAGCATGTTGCAGCCGAAGCTGACCTGCATGGTGGAAAAACGGAAAAGCTGGTTCAGGACGACATCCGGGGTCGCGTCGCGCTTCAGCTCGATCACGACGCGGACGCCGATCCGGTCGGACTCATCGGCGATATTGGCGATGCCTTCGACGCGCTTGTCGCGGACCAGTTCGGCGATCTTTTCGATCATCGTGGCCTTGTTGACCTGATAGGGCACCTCGTCGATGACGATGGCGAAGCGGTCCTTGCGGATCTCTTCGATATGGGTTTTCGAGCGGATGATGACGCTGCCGCGGCCTTCGAGATAGGCCTTGCGGGCGCCGGAGCGGCCAAGGATCAGACCGCGGGTCGGAAAATCCGGGGCAGGGATGATCTCCATCAGCGCTTCCATGCTGATGTCGGGATTGGCGATCATCGCAAGGGTGCCGTCGATCACCTCGCCCAGGTTGTGCGGCGGGATGTTGGTGGCCATGCCGACTGCGATGCCGCCCGCGCCATTGACCAGCATGTTGGGAAAGCGGGCGGGAAGGACGGTGGGTTCGCGGTCCTTGCCGTCATAGTTGTCCTGGAAATCGACGGTTTCCTTGTCGATATCGGCCAGGAGGTAGGCGGCGGGTTTGTCCATCCTGACTTCGGTATAGCGCATGGCGGCAGCGTTATCGCCGTCCATCGAGCCGAAATTCCCTTGTCCATCAAGGAGTTTCAGCGACATGCTGAAGGGCTGCGCCATGCGCACCAGCGCGTCATAGATCGCCGAGTCACCGTGGGGGTGATATTTGCCCATCGTGTCGCCCACGGGGCGGGCTGATTTCCGGTAGGCCTTGTCGTGGGTGTTGCCGGATTCGTGCATCGCAAAGAGGATGCGGCGGTGGACGGGTTTCAACCCGTCGCGCAGGTCCGGAATGGCACGGGAGACGATCACGCTCATCGCGTAGTCGAGATAGGCGGTCTTCATCTCGGCCGCGATGTCGATCTGCGGGCCGTGATGCGCCGGACGCTCGGGCATTTCTTCCGTGTTGTCAGTGTCTTCCGGGGTGTCTGCCACGATGCCTTGCGCCTTTTCTACGGTCTCAAGATTTAGCCGTTCAAAGGATACACCATTCAAGCTATGGGGTGCAATGGCGGGCGGTCACTGGTTGGCAGCCGTCACAGACGAGTGACAACACACTGTTTTCATGGAAAATTAAATCGAAATAGGCATTATTGGGGAAGGCACCTTAGAAAAGGAGTCTTCGGATGGCCGGAAACGAGACGGAAAGGATGCTGAAGGGCTATGGCCTGACGACGGCCGAGCTTTACTATCGCATGCCGGATTATCGCAATGTTCTCAACAGCTTCATCTGGCAGGAATATGATCTTGCCCCGGATTACCCCGAACTTTTCCGTTTCATCGAATTCTGGCAGGGCAATATCGAAGGCCCGCTGCATTCGGTGCGCTTCACCCATCGCAGGCTGATTGCGCCGGGGGAATGGCGCAATGTGGTGGGTGAGTTCCGGTTGCACTAACGGGCGGCGCGCAGGATCATGCCGAAAAGGTCGCGCGGATCGTCGGGGTCCGCGATCATGTCGAGAAGGGTGCAAAGACCGGATTCCGGCAGTTTCCGATGCACGTAGCGCAGCGCCGAGAAATCCTCGATCGCGAAACCGACAGAATCGAAGAGCGTGACCTGACCGGCGCTGGTTCGGCCCGCTGCCTGTCCCGCCATGACCTGCCAAAGCTCGGTCACCGGATGATCCGGGGCAAGCTGCTGAATCTCGCCTTCGATGCGGGTCTGGGGCGGGTATTCGACGAAAATCGACGAGCGGAGCAGGATATCGCGGTGCAGTTCGGTCTTTCCCGGGCAGTCGCCGCCAACGCCGTTGATGTGGACGCCATTGCCGACCATGTTGTCGGTCAGGATGGTGGCATACTGCTTGTCGGCGGTGACAGTGGTGATGATCTGGGCGCCCAGGATCGCCTCTTCTGCCGTGCGGCACGGGGTCACGGTCAGGCCGCGCCCGGCAAGGTTCTTCACGCATTTCGCCGTGGCGGCGGGGTCGATGTCGTAAAGCCTGACCTCGGTCAATCCGCAGATCGCCTTGAAGGCGAGGGCCTGGAACTCGGCCTGCGCGCCATTGCCGATCAGCGCCATGGTTGTCGAGCCTTCGGGGGCCAGCCATTTCGCGGCCATGGCACTGGTTGCAGCGGTGCGAAGTGCGGTGAGGATGGTCATTTCACTCAGCAGCAGCGGATAGCCTGTGGCGACATCGGCCAAAAGCCCAAAGGCGGTAACGGTTTGCCGGCCCTGCTTCATGTTTTCCGGGTGGCCGTTCACGTATTTGAACCCGTAGGTCTCACCATCCGACGTGGGCATGAGTTCGATCACGCCGACACTGGAATGACTGGCCACGCGCGGGGTCTTGTCGAAATCGGGCCAGCGGAGGAAATCGGCCTCGATCTCGGCCGCGAGGTCGATCATCACCTGCTCGATGCCGATACGCAGCACCAGCTGCATCATGTTGTCGACCGAGACGAAGGGCACGAAGGCCTGGCGGGACGGGGCAGTCATCGGTTTTCCTTTTTTGGTTCAGGACTGTGGGCGCGGCGTCAGGTGGATGCCGGCGATCATGCAGCGGACGGAGCCGCCGGCGAGCTCGATCGTTGGCACCTGGAGCGGCACCAGGGGCAGGTGGGCGGACAGACGGGTCCGGTTTTGGGGCGACAGGCTTTCAAAGGCGGTGCGCGACAGGGCAAGGAAGCGGCCGTCCGCGCCGGAAAGTTCGATGGCATTGCCGGCAAAGCCGGCAATCTCGCGGTGTGACAGGTTGATCACTTCGCGCCCGCCCTCAGCCAGACGCTGGGCGATCTCGGCCCGGCGCGCAGGGTTGACGACGCTGGAGAGGCCGACCATTGCCATTTCGGTGCCGACGCACATCAGCACGTTGGTGTGATAGATCTCGCGGCCCTGTTCGTCATGGGCATCGAACACCATGGGTTCATAGCCGAAATGGGTGCAGAACCGTTCAAGCGCCACCGGATCGGCGCGGTTTGAGCGGACGGTGTAGGCGATGCGGCCGACGTGATCGAGGACCATGGCCCCGGTGCCTTCGAGCGCGAGGCCATCTTGCTCCAGACCTGAATAGTCGATCACGTCCTGCACCCGGTAGCGGGATTTCAAGAGCTCGATCACATCGGCGCGGCGTTCCCGGCGGCGATTCGGGGCGTGCATCGGGTAGATCGCGACATGGCCGCCGATATGGGTGGAAAACCAGTTGTTCGGGAATACGGAATCGGGCGTGCTGCTGCTGCCGTCATCGTCGAAGACATGCACGGTGAGGCCACGGTCGCGCAGCGTTGCGACGGCGGTGTCGAATTCGTCGCGGGCGCGGGTGGCCGTGTCGGGGCTGGTGTCCAGCCGCTGAAAGGCGTTGTCGGCGGCGGTTTCTGGGTTGGAGTGAAAGCCGTGCGGGCGGATCATCACCACCGCTTCGGGGGCTTGCAGGAGGTTGCGGCGCATCATTTGCTTTCGGGCTATTTCGACCGTGTCGGGCGGTCGAAGACCTTCTTGCCCATGAGCGAGCCCACCAGATCGACCATCAACCGCGCGGTCATGCCGCGGTCGTCGAGGAAGGGGTTCAGTTCGACGAGGTCAAGCGAGGTGACAAGGCCGGATTCGTGCAGAAGTTCCATCACCAGATGCGCCTCGCGGAAGGTGGTGCCGCCGGGGACGGTGGTGCCGACGGCGGGGGCGATGGAGGGGTCGAGGAAGTCGACGTCAAGGCTGACGTGGAGCATGCCGTCTTCGCTGCGGCACTTGGTCAGGAAGGCGCGCAGGGGAGCGACGATACCGTGTTCGTCGATGACCCGCATGTCGTTGACCTGAATGTCATGCTGAAGCATCGCCGCCTTTTCGGCGGGATCGACCGAGCGGATGCCGAACATGCAGATCCGCGCGGCGGGGACCGGGACGGGGAAGGGCGGGAAGGCATCAAAGCCGTCGCGACCGGCGATATAGGCCAGGGGCGTGCCGTGCAGGTTGCCCGTGGTGGTGGTCATCGGCGTGTGGAAATCGGAATGCGCGTCAAGCCAAAGGAGAAACAGCGGCCGGTCCTGCCGCTCGGCAAAGGCCGCGGCCCCTGCGACGGAGCCCAGAGCCAGCGAATGGTCGCCGCCCATGATGATGGGAAAGCCGCCCTCGGACAGCGCATCGTCGACCCGGTTCATCAGGATCTTGGTCCAGCCCAGCGTTTCGGCCAGCGAATGCACGGACGGGTTAGGGCAGGCGACCTCTTGCAATGGCGGCAGGGTCACATCGCCCCAATCCTCGACCCCGTGGCCTTCCGAGGCGATTTCGCGGGCCAGTCCGGCTACGCGGTAGGCGGCCGGGCCCATCAGACAGCCGGGGCGCTTCTGTCCGCTGTCGATGGGCGCGCCGATCAGGATGGTCTTGGGCATGGGGTCCTCGCTGGCTTTGTGCGGGTGTAGCGGGCGAAACACGCGGCTGGCAACGCACAAAAGGCCGGTTCCGGGCAGGCAGAGCCGGCAAAATGACCACAGGCGCGGCGGAAGGGCGCAGGGACTTTCTTCTGGGGGCCGGGAAGCCTATCATGAAACGAAACAGGGAGTTGGCCATGATCATCGAACTTGGGCATTTCGCGCTGATTCTGGCGTTGATGGTGGCCATGGTCCAGGCGACCCTGCCGCTGTGGGGCGCGCATCGCCGGGATGCGCGGCTGATGGCGCTGGCTGGGCCTGCGGCGCTGGTCCAGCTGGCGCTGGTGGCCACGTCGTTCGGGGTGCTGACCTGGGCCTTCGTCGCCTCGGATTTCTCGCTGGCGGTGGTGGTTGCGAACTCGCATACCGCCAAGCCGCTGCTTTACAAGATCACGGGCGTCTGGGGGAACCATGAGGGGTCGTTGCTGCTGTGGGTGCTGATTCTGGCGCTTTACGGGGCGGCGGTGGCGGTCTTCGGGGGCAACCTGCCGGCCAGCCTGCGGGCGCGGGCGCTGGCCGTGCAGGGGATGATCGGGGTAGCGTTCATGCTGTTCCTTTTGCTCACCTCGAACCCGTTCTGGCGGCTGGCGACCCCGCCCCTGGACGGGCGGGACCTGAACCCCTTGTTGCAGGACCCCGGTTTGGCGTTTCATCCGCCGTTCCTCTATCTTGGCTATGTCGGGCTGAGCGTAGCCTACAGCTTTGCCGTGGCCGCGCTGATGGAGGGCCGGGTCGATGCCGCATGGGGCCGCTGGGTCCGGCCCTGGACCCTTGCCGCCTGGATCTTCCTGACCATCGGCATCGGGCTGGGGTCCTGGTGGGCGTATTACGAGTTGGGCTGGGGTGGCTTCTGGTTCTGGGACCCGGTCGAAAACTCCAGCTTCATGCCCTGGCTTCTGGCGGTCGCCTTGCTGCATTCGGCCGTCGTCGTGGAAAAACGCGAAAGCCTGAAGGCTTGGACGATCCTTCTGTCGATCATTGCCTTCGGGTTCAGCATGATCGGCACTTTCATCGTGCGCTCGGGGGTGATCACCTCGGTGCATGCCTTTGCCAACGACCCCGAGCGGGGCGTCTTCATCCTGATGATCCTTGGGGTGTTCACCGGCGGGGCGCTGGTGCTGTTTGCCTTGCGGGCCGGCACGATGGAGGCGAAGGGGGTCTTCGCGCTGGCCAGCCGCGAAAGCGCGCTGGTGGCGAACAATGTTCTTCTGGCCGTCTCGGCCTTTGTCGTGTTCATCGGGACAATCTGGCCGTTGATCGCGGAACTGTTGCTGGATCGCAGTCTCAGTGTGGGCGCGCCGTTCTTCAACGCTGCTTTTACACCATTTGTCGTCGTGCTTGCGATGATCCTGCCGCCGGGGGCCATGCTGGCCTGGAAGCGGGGCAATCTGGGGCGGTCGTTCCGGGCGCTGGTGCCGGCGCTGATCCTGTCGCTGTCCCTGGGCGCGCTGGGGTTCGCGATGCAGACCGGTCAGACGGCGCTTGGTCCCCTCGGTCTGGCGCTGGGGGCCTGGGTGGTCTTTGGCGCGTTGACCGACATCTGGGCACGGACCGGGCGCGAGGGGTTTGGCGCGCGCGCCGGGCGCCTTTTCCGGTTGCCCCGGGCCGATTGGGGCAAGGCGGCGGCGCATGGCGGGCTTGGGATCACGATCTTCGCGGTCTCGGCGATGACAGCCTGGAAGATCGAGGATATCCGCGTGGTGCAACTGGGCGAGACCTTCCCGCTTGGCGGCTTTGAAGTGCGGCTCGACACGGTGGACGAGGTCGACGGGCCGAATTACCGGTCCACCATGGCGCAGATGACCGTGACACGAAACGGCGCGCTGGTCAGCGTGCTTTTCCCCGAAAAACGGATCTATCCGGTGGCAGGGATGCCCACGACCGAGGCGGCGATCTACTACGGCTTTCTGCGCGATGTCTATCTGGTGCTGGGCGACCGGCAGCAATCGGGCGGCTGGGCGGTGCGCAGTTACATCGAGCCCTTTGCCAACTGGCTCTGGGGTGGTTTGCTGCTGATGGCCCTCGGGGGTGGATTGAGCCTGAGCGACCGGCGCTACCGCGTGGCGGCGGGGGCGCAAAAATCCATGGTTGGGGTGCCTGCGGAATGAGGATTCTTCTTCTTGTCCTGATGTTGGCGGCCAGTCCGGCGCTTGCGGTGCTACCTGATGAGATGCTGGCCGATCCGGTGCTGGAAGCCCGCGCCCGCGAGATCAGCCGCGAGATCCGCTGTCCGGTTTGCAAGGGCGAGTCCATCGACGATTCCAATGCGCCGATCAGCCGCAACCTGCGGCTCCTCATCCGCGAGCGGCTGGTGGCGGGCGACAGCGACAGCGAGGTGGTGGATTACATCGTCGACCGCTTCGGCGAGTTCGTGCTGTTCAACCCGCGGCCCGAAGGCTCGACCCTGATCCTGTGGCTGGCCGGGCCGGTGTTGCTGCTGGCCGGGATCGGCGTGGCCGTCGCCGCGCAGCGGCGGCGGCGCCAGCCCGAGGCAAAGCTGAGCGACGCCGAAGAGGCGCGGCTGCGCGAAATCCTGAGCGAGTGACGCGGCGTTTGGCTTTGGCTTCGCGGCGTCGCCCGCTGACCTTGGGCCAAAGCAGGAGGAACGCGCATGGGTGGGACATGGATCTCGGTGGCCGAGGATGCGGGCGTGACGACGATCACGCTGAACCGGCCAGAGGTGATGAACGCGCTGAACCGGGTGGCGCTTTCGATCAGGACCTGGAGACGCAACTGGCGCAAGAGGCCTGGTTGCAGGGGGTCTGCGGGGCCAGCGGCGATTTCCGTGAAGGCGTGAAGACCTTTCTGGAAAAGCGCAAGCCCCGGTTCACCGGGCGCTAGGGGCCGGGCGCTTTGGCGCCCGACTGAAGGCGCGATCACACGCCGCGCGACAGGGCGGCGACGCCGGTGCGGGCGATTTCCAACAGGCCAAGCGGACGCATCAGATCGGCGAAGGCGTCGATCTTGTCCGGGGTTCCGGTCATTTCGAAGACGAAGCTTTCCAGCGTGCTGTCGACCACGTTGGCGCGGAAGATCTCGGCCAGTTGCAGCGCCTCGACCCGGGCGCTGCCCTTGCCCGCGACCTTCAGCAGCGCCAGTTCGCGCTGGACGCTGGGGCCTTCGGCGGTCAGGTCGTGGACGTCATGCACCGGGACCATGCGACGCAGCTGCGCCTCGATCTGGTCGATCACGGCGGGGGTGCCCCGGGTGACGACCGTGATGCGGCTGCGGTGGCCGGTGTGATCCACCTCGGCGACGGTCAGGCTGTCGATGTTGTAGCCGCGCCCGGAGAAAAGGCCAATGACGCGCGCCAGGACGCCGGGCTCGTTCTCCACGATCACCGCGAGGGTATGGCTCTCCTCAACCTGCGAATGGCTGTCACGAAGGTCATAGGCCGAATGGCTGGACGCGCCCTTCTTGATGTTCAGTGCTGACATGCTTTCCCCCGTTTGTCCTGCCGTCCCTTGCGTTCATCAGGGTTCGCAGCAGTTCCAGTTTCTAGTTGTCGTCCGGCCATGTGTCAGGCCGTATCTTGCGTGAGGTTCCTTGGTGCGGACATCTGCCGCAGGCACAAGGCCAGACTGAGAAGCACCAGAGGTGGGATGATCGCAGCGCCAAGCCATCTTTGATCGACGACCTTGGCGAAAACATTCAGCACCTGCAGACCAGCGCCGATCCACAATGCACCCAGCACCAAAAGGTGAGCCGGACGCGCCTGAAGAACGCCCGAGCGCAGCATGAACAAAGCGATAGCGGCCAGCAGCGCCCCTTCATAGTACCAAAGATAGGGCGCCGACAGCAGGATCGCGCTGAGAAGACCCGCCGCCTTGGCATCGAACCCGACCCGGTCAGAACGCCAAAGGGCGAAGACCGCGACGGCGGTAGCGGCAACGATGACCCATTGGACTTTCAAGGCAAGCGCGGGGTCCACGCCGATGAAGGTCAATGCGGAAAGCGGGCTGATCATCAGCAGCAGGTCGCCGAGCGAGAACACCATGCTCGCGCTGTGGTCGATCAGGCCGGCTTTCAGAAGCGGCCAGTATTCAAGGCCGTAGATCAGCGTTGGCAGCACGGCCAGAAGTGCCGTCGTGGCCATCGCGGCGAAGATCGTCCGCCATGCGCCTATGGCCAGAAGTGCAACCGGGACCATTATGCCAAGCTGCGGCTTCAGCGTCAGACTACCAATCAGGATCCCGGCCAGAACCCAGCGCTCGGCCCTCAGGGCAGCCAGGGCGCCAAGCAGCCCTGCCATCCACAACAGGCTGTTCTGGCCAAGCAAGAGCGAAGGGAAATACGCCGGGGCGGCGATCATCAGAATCCAGAGCGGCAAGATCCCGGCCACGAAGGGTCGGACGGCCCATGCGATCAGGATAAGGGACAGGATCGTCCAGACCGTGAACGCCACGGAAAAGGACATCGCCCCGAGCGGCGTGACCATAACCAGATAGCCCGGCGGATAAACCCACGGCATATGGGCATCCGGATTGGTCGCATGCGCTGCCGACAGCTTGGCCAGATCGAGCACCGCAAGAGGATCGCCGGCCATGGCAAGCTTTCCGGCTGCCCAGAACACCCTGAAATCGATGCTCATTGCCAGAGTGTCGGGCTTCGACGTCAGAATGAACGACACCGCGATGACGACGCCGACGAAAGCCAGCGCGCAGAGGGCGACGATGGTGGCAAACAACCGGGCCGACCGCCCGCCGAACGGAGCCAGCCGCGCATCAGCCGCCTGGCGCTGTTCGACGGTCTGCATCCGTTACACCAGCACCGCGCCTTTGGCCCCGATCACCCCCTGGGTGTCGGCGTCGCCAAGCAACATCTCGTTGTGCGGCTTGCCCGACGGGATCATCGGGAAGCAGTTCTCGTGCTTTTCCACCAGGCAGTCGAAGATCACCGGGCCGTCGTAGCGCAGCATCTCCATGATCGCGTCGTCAAGGTCCTTGGGGTCCTTGCACTGGATGCCCTTGCAGCCGAAAGCCTCGGCCAGCTTCACGAAATCGGGCAGGCTTTCCGACCAGGACGACGAATAGCGCTCGCCGTGCAGCAGTTCCTGCCACTGGCGGACCATGCCGAGCCGTTCGTTGTTCAGGATGAACTGCTTGGCCGGGGCACGGAATTGCACGGCGGTGCCCATTTCCTGCATGTTCATCAGCCAGGACGCCTCGCCCGCGACGTTGATCACCAGCGCTTCGGGATGGGCGATCTGCACGCCGATCGAAGCGGGCAGGCCGTAGCCCATGGTGCCAAGTCCGCCCGAGGTCATCCAGCGGTTCGGGCCCTCGAAGTTCAGGTATTGCGCGGCCCACATCTGGTGCTGGCCGACCTCGGTGCAGATATAGCGGTCCATCCCCCTGGTCAGCGCCTCAAGCCGTTCCAGCGCGTATTGCGGCTTGATCGTGGTGGTCGAAGGCTTGTAGCTGAGGCACTTGATCGCGCGCCACTCGTTGATCTGGCCCCACCATTTCGCCAAGCCGTCCTTCCGCGTGCGGCTGCCGCGTGCGCGCCACTGGCGCAGGACCTCCTCCAGGACGCGGGTCACGTCGCCGACGATCGGTACATCGACGCGGATGACCTTGTTGATCGACGAAGGGTCGATGTCGATATGGGCCTTCTTCGAATGCGGCGAGAAATCCTTGATGCGGCCGGTGATCCGGTCATCAAAGCGGGCGCCGATGTTGATCATCACATCGCAGCCGTGCATCGCGAGGTTGGCCTCGTAAAGCCCGTGCATGCCCAACATGCCCAGCCAGTTCTTGCCCGAAGCCGGGTAGGACCCGAGGCCCATCAGGGTCGAGGTGACCGGAAAGTCCGTCTCGGCCACCAGCTCGCGCAAGAGGTGGCTGGCGCGCGGGCCCGAGTTCACCACGCCGCCGCCGGTATAAAGGATCGGGCGCTCAGCGTTTTCCATCAGTTCGACCAGACGGGCAATCTGGGCCGGGTCGCCTTCGGTGCGCGGCTGGTAGTGGCTGACCTTGACCTTGTCGGCGGGGGTATAGTCGGCCGTGGCGAATTGCACGTCCTTCGGAATGTCGATCAGCACCGGGCCGGGGCGGCCATGCGTGGCGACGTGGAAGGCCTGATGAATGGTCTCGGAAAGCTTGGCGGTGTCCTTCACCAGCCAGTTCATCTTGGTGCAGGGTCGGGTGATGCCAACCGTGTCGGCCTCCTGGAACCCGTCCGTGCCGATCATGAAGGTCGGAACCTGGCCGGTCAGCACAACCAGCGGGATCGAATCCATCAGAGCATCGGTCAGGCCGGTCACCGCATTGGTGGCACCGGGGCCGGAGGTGACCAGCACGACGCCGGGCCTGCCGGTCGAACGGGCATAGCCTTCGGCCATGTGGACCGCGCCCTGTTCGTGGCGCACAAGGATGTGGCGGATGTCGTTCTGCTGGAAAATCTCGTCATAGATCGGAAGCACCGCGCCGCCGGGATAGCCAAAGACCACCTCGACCCCCTGATCCTTCAGGGCCTGGATCACCATCTTCGCGCCAGTCATCTGCTTCGACATCTTCGCCACTCCATTCGTCGCGCAACAAAAAGCCCCCGGAAGTTTCCTTCGGGGGCGCATGGGAACCTCGTATGGGTCAACCGTTACCGGCCCATGCGCGTCCTTCCTACGATGACAAGAATTTTGGCCATTGGCCTATCCCCTTCACGTTCGGTCGGAACAGTAGGCGGGGATATGCCGGGCGTCAACGGGATTTGCAAACAGAAAATGTCGCACATGGCCGGTATATTTGAACTTTTCTTACGAGGACATGGCGCGTTACGCAACTTTCCCATTTTCACCCTGCCACCTGCCACCTGCCACCTGCCAGCAGGTCGCACCACGACTCGGGCGCCATACCTTGGGCGCCATGACTTGGGCGCCGGGCACTCAACCCACGAAGACGAGGTAGCCGCCATAGGCCCCCAGCAGTGCGAGGCCGGCGATCCGGGGCAACCCGCCCAGAAGGAAAGCAACAGCCGCCAGCCCGACCGAAGAGCCTGCGACCCACCACATGTCGATGGCGGCAAAGCGCGGATCCGACGGGATCGGCGCGATGACGGCGGTGACCCCGAGGATGCCGAAAAGGTTGAAGATGTTCGAGCCGACCACGTTGCCCACCGAAATCTCGGTGTGCCTGCGCCAAGCCGCGATGACACTGGTGGCAAGCTCGGGCAGCGAAGTGCCCATGGTGACGATGGTCAGGCCGATGACGGCTTCGGAGATACCGAAGTCGCGGGCGATGGTGGTGGCGCTGTCAACAAGGAAACCCGCGCCGATCACCAGAAGCACTAGGCCCGCGCCCGTCATCGCCCAGGATTTCCAGATCGGGCCGACCGGTGGGACGTCGGCGTGAGGCGCATGGCCGCTGCCGGCGATGAAGGCGGTGGCAAGGAATGCGATCAGGCCCGCCAACAGCAAGAACCCTTCGCCGCGCGAGACGAAGCCGTCGGCGAGCATGAGCCAGATCGCGGCCGTGGCCAGAAACATGAAGCCGAGGTCACGCCAGAGCTTGCGGCCGGGAATGATCAGGGGGGCGATCAGGGCAGAAATGCCAAGGATCAGCAGGATGTTGGCGATGTTCGACCCAACCACGTTGCCGATGGCGATGCCGGGCTTGTCGTCTATCGCCGCCTCGACAGAGACCAGCATCTCCGGAGCCGAAGTGCCGAAGCCGACGATTGTCAGTCCGATCAGCAGGGGCGATAAATAGAACTTGCGGGCGATGGCCGATGCGCCGCGCACCAGAAACTCACCGCCAAGGAAAAGCCCGGCTAGGCCGAGCGTGAAATACAGATAGGTCAAGTCCGCTCCCCGGGGTTGCGTTCAAGGGAAGTCTGTCCGCAACCCACTGAATGCAAGGGTCTCGGCCCGGAATTCGACCCGGCCCGCGAAGACGCGCCGAGCCGAGGGCCGGGTCTGTTGCCAACCGGCAACGCACCCTCGGGGTGCGCGGGCCTGACGGGATCTTCATGCCATAGTCCGGGCTGCCCGGTTGCCCGTCGAATGGAAAAGGCACCTTGCGCCGGGATGATTCTGTTCCGGACGGTTGCGAATGCCCAGGATGCGAGCAATCGTTTGCGACATATGGCATCAGAATGCGACTGACAGCGCAATTAGTCGGGTTCCGACGCGGAAACTTGAAGTCTGGTAAGGTTATCTGACCAAAATGAGCCAACCCGATGCAGTTTTCGGTTCTCATCGGGCAGATCCTTCTCTAGGTTCTCTCTCGCAGAAGTGCCTGGCGCAGGTCGCGACGAACCTGGGGGGCCTAAAGTGGAGGAGTACTAAATGGATAGACGTTCATTCTTGACCAAGGCCTCGGTCGGCGGTGTCGCTGCTGCCGGTGCGGCGGCGCTGGCAGCCCCTGCCATCGCGCAGGAAGCCCCGACCGTTACCTGGCGCTCTGCTTCGGGCTTCCCGAAGTCGCTGGACACCATCTTTGGCGCTGCCGAGACGATATCGAAGTACGTCTCGGATGCGACCGGCGGCAAGTTCACCATCCAGGTATTCCCCGCTGGAGAACTGGTTCCGGGTCTGGAGGCGGCCGAAGCTGCCTCGGCCGGCTCGGTCGAAATGGCCCACACTGCCGCCTATTACGACTGGGGCAAGGACCCGACCAATGCGCTTGGGACCACGGTTCCGTTCGGGCTGAACTATCGTCAGATGAACGCCTGGCTCTATCACGGTGGCGGCATCGACTTGCTGAACGAGTTCTACAACACCCGCAATCTGCAGTATCTGCCTGCAGGCAATACGGGCGTGCAGATGGGCGGCTGGTTCCGCAAGGAAATCACTTCGCTGGCCGACATGCAGGGCCTGAAGATGCGGATCGGCGGCTTCGGCGGCAAGATCATCGAAAAGCTTGGCGTCGTGCCGCAGCAGATCGCGGGCGGGGATATCTATCCGGCGCTGGAGAAAGGCACCATCGACGCGGCCGAATGGGTTGGCCCGTATGACGATGAGAAGCTTGGCTTCAACAAGGTCGCACCCTACTACTACTACCCCGGCTGGTGGGAAGGCGGCCCGACGCTGTCGGCGATGATCAACCTCGACAAGTGGAACGAGCTGTCGCCGGAGTATCAGGCGATCCTGAAGGCCGCCTGCGAGGCCGCCAACTCGAACATGATGGCGAACTATGACTGGAAGAACCCGACCGCGCTGAGGAGCCTGGTGGCGAACGGGGCGCAGCTGCGCCCTTACCCGCAGGACGTGATGGAAGCGGCCTACAATGCCGCGACCTCGACCTATGCCGAGATCTCGGCGACGAACGCTCCGTTCAAGAAGATCTATGAGAGCCAGCAGGCGTTCAAGCGCGATGCCTATCTCTGGGCGCAGATCGCGGAGTACAACTACGACGTCTTCATGATGGGCCAGCAGCAGGCCGGCAAGCTCTGATCCTTCACCAGGGATCGGACGCAGAGGAAAGGCCCCGGGGAGACCCGGGGCCTTTTCGGTTCCTGCCGTGGCGACCGGCTGTCGGGGTCACGGCGGACTGAAGAAGCGGCGGGTCCTATCCGGCCCGCCGCGTCTTCCGGCTTGGTCTGCCCGGTTTCCCGGGTTCGTTGCCTTACGGGTTGACGACCGGCGCCCCGAGGTTCGGCGCGCCAAGCGTTGGCAGCGTCCCGGTGCCTTCAGGCGCGCCAAGCGGTTTCAGCGTGGGAACCGTGATGGTCACGGTCGAAGGGTCGATCACAACGCTGCGGTAGCGTGTGACCAGGTTCGGGAACATGATGACCACCGCAACCATGATCACCTGCAACACGATGAAGTTGAACGAACCGGCATAGATCTGCGGGGTCGTCACCGGTTCCATCTTCTTGCCCGTCACCTTGTCGATATAGGGCACCTTGGCCGCGACCGAGCGCAGGTAGAACAGCGCAAAGCCGAAGGGCGGCGTCAGGAACGAGGTCTGCAGGTTCATCGCGATGATCACGCCCAGCCAGACCAGATCGATCCCGAAGGCTTCGGCCGGGGCGATCAGCAGGGGCACGATGATGAAAGCGATCTCGAAGAAGTCGAGAAAGGCGCCCAGGAAGAACAGGATGACGTTGATGACGATCAGGAACCCGATCTCGCCGCCCGGAACGCCGACCAGCAGCTCTTCGACCCAGACATGGCCGTTCACGCCGTAGAAGGTCAGCGAGAACACCCGCGCCCCGATCAGGATGAACATGACGAAGGCCGAAAGGCGCGTCGTGCTGGCCAGGGCGCTGATCAGGACGCCCATGGTCAGGCGCTTTTTCACGAAGGCCATCACGATGGCGCCGACGGCGCCCATCGCGCCGGCCTCGGTCGGGGTGGCGAGCCCGACGAAGATCGTGCCAAGAACCAGGAAGATCAGGCCCAGGGGCGGGATCAGCACCATGATCACCTGCTGCGCCAGATGGGACATGGTGTTCCAGCCCAGGACCTTGTCGGCCAGCGTGAACACGAAGATGACCACGACGCCGATGACCGCGCCAAGGATGTCGGAATTGGCACCCCAGCCGGCGCTGAAATAGACCTGCGCGCCATAGCCAATCGCCGTCATCACCGACAGCGCCACCATAAGCGAGGTGATGCCGTTACCCAGTGTGCGCACCTCGATCGGCAGGGCGGGTACCCATTTCGGGCGGATCAAGGACACCAGCATGATGTAGATTATGTAGATACCGACCAGGATCAGGCCGGGAACCAGCGCGCCCTTGTACATGTCGCCCACCGACCGGCCAAGCTGGTCGGCCAGCACGATCAGCACCAGCGAGGGCGGGATGATCTGCGCCAAGGTGCCCGAGGCCGTGATGACCCCCGCAGCGATCCTCCGGTCATAGCCGTAGCGCAGCATGATCGGCAGCGAGATCAGGCCCATGGCGATGACCGAGGCTGCAACGACGCCGGTGGTCGCGGCCAGAAGCGCGCCCACCAGGATCACCGCATAGGTCAGACCGCCGCGGATCGGGCCGAAAAGCTGGCCCACGGTTTCCAGCAGGTCCTCCGCCATGCCGGATCGTTCAAGGATGATCCCCATCAGCGTGAAGAAGGGGATCGCGAGCAATGTGTCGGACGAGAACACCCCCCACAGCCGCTGCGGCATGGTTCCCATCAGCGACCAGCTGAGGGTGATTTCGCCCGACGAAACCGGTGCCAGCCAGACCCCGATGGCAAAGAAGATCAGCCCGTTTGCGGCCAGCGAGAAGGCAACCGGGTAGCCAAGGATCAGAAACCCGATCAGGCTGATGAACATGATCGGCGCCAGGTTTTGCGAAAGGATTTCCATCATTTCTGCAAATCCTTCAGCAGCGCCGCGACTTCGATCTCGGCGGCTTCCTTGGCCGATATCGTCGGGTGCGGATCCTCGATCAGGCCCATGATCACTCCGATCTTCTTGATGATCTCGGAGACGGCCTGAAAACTGAGAAGGACAAAGCCTGCAAACAGCAGCGCCCGGGCTGGCCAGATGATCAGGCCGCCGGCGTTGGCCGAAGTGTCGCCGTTCAGATAGGCCTGCACCGTGTAGGGCCACAAGAGCCAGGCCATGAGCACGACGAAGGGCAGAAGGAAGACAGCGTGGCCGAACAGGTCGATCCAGTGCTGCGCCGCGCGCGACCGGGTGGCGTAGAAGACGTCAACGCGCACGTGTTCGTTCTGGCACAGCGTATAGGCGGCGGCCAGCATGAAGGCGGCCCCAAAGAGGTACCACTGCAGCTCAAGCCAGGCATTCGAAGAGTAGTTGAAAGCCTTGCGCACGACGGCGTTGCCCGCCGAGACCAGAACGGCCAGCAAGATCAACCACATCACACTTTTGCCAATGAATTCGGTCACGCGGTCGATACCGCGCGACAAGGCTAGCAAAGCCTGCATCCGGATCCCCTCCCTGGGTTGCCGCCGGTTTTCCGGCGTGCTTCGATTAGCTGGTGAACTGGTAAACTATTTTGCCCAATTACAACATTTGGTGTCAGTTGGTCAAGTCTGCGATTCGGCCAGCAGCGGCGATGCGCGGACCTTCAGGCGCTGTCCGACATCAGCGATAGCGCGGAACACGGGCATGAACTCCACACCTGGCGCGGTCAGATTGTATTCAACCGACGGCGGCGTGGTATCCATCACCGATCGCCGAAGAATGCCCCGCTCTTCCAGTTCACGCAAGCGCTGGGTCAGGACTTTCGCCAGGACGAGGGGGATATCGGCGCGAAGATCGGAAAAGCGGCGGGGACTTCTCGGTCGTGATGGTGGATACCGTGGTGGGCCTGGCCGCGCGGGGTGACTCCGATACGGGTGCTCGGGCTGGTGGTGATGGCGGTGGGAGTGGTGGTTAGTCAGCGCGGCTGAGTTCCAAGAGGTCCCAGCGGTTGCCGAACGGATCGCGCCAGACTGCGACGGTGCCATAGGGCTCATGCCGGGGGGCTTCTTCGAAGGTGACTCCGGCGGCGAGCATTGCTGCGTGGTCCCGGCCGAAATCATCGGTTTGCAGGAACAGAAAGACCCGCCCGCCCGCCTGATTGCCGATGGCCGCAATCTGGCCGGGCCCTTCTGCGCGGGCCAGCAAAAGGCGTGTGCCGCCGCCGGATGGTTCCACCGTCACCCAGCGCTTGTGGCCCTGATCGATATCCTCACACAGCCGGAAGCCCAGTTTGCCGACATAGAAGGCAAGGCCGGCGTCATAGTCCGGCACGACCAGCGCAAGCGCAGAGATGTGACTGGGCAAGGCCTAATCCCGGATCCGCGGATCGGGGCCGCGAACGTCGGGCGCGCGGGTGTCGGGCAGGCTGATGCGCGCGACCTGTTCGGCAATGGGGTCGACCGAAAGCGGGTGCAGCTCGGCGCAATGCTGTGCCGGGTCGCCCAAATCGCTCCACTGGCCGGCCTTGTAGATCTCCAGCGCCGGAAAGCCGGACTTGTAGCCCATCTTGCGGCTGCCGGGCACCCAGTAGCCAAGGTAGACATAAGGCAGACCAGCCTCACGCGCGATGGCGATGTGGTCAAGGATGACGTGGGTGCCAAGGCTGAGGTCCGAAAGGTCAGGATCGTAGAAGCTGTAGACCATCGACAGCCCGTCAGCGAAGACATCGGTCAGGCAGACGGCGGCCAACGGGCGACCACGCTCACCCGGGTCGGCGGGG